>JAFGDX010000202.1 GCA_016931875.1 Prolixibacteraceae bacterium | reverse complement strand
CGAACCTGAATATTCGGCGGAGTAGGCTATCCATCTTCCGTCGGGCGATATTTTCGGGAACAGTTCCATTCCTTCATGCGAGGTGATATGTTTTGCATCGCCGCCACCGGCATCCACAGTCCAGATATCGCCGGCATATACAAACGCAATCAGGTTATTGTTAATATCGGGGAAACGCATCAGCCGCGAATCGTTCAGTGCTTTTGTGTTGAAACTTACAGCAATAAAAAGTGCTATTGCCAAAATTTGTTTTGAAAAATGTTGCATGTTCTTATGTTTTAAAAAAGGACTTAATTGTAGACATTATTTTTTATTTACGCAAGGATGGGAATCATAATAAAACCCGGGATTTTTTGTTGCGATGGATTTTGAATGCTGAAATAAAAGTGGCAAGAAGAAAAGGAAAACAGCGGCTTACAGATACAACAGGCTGCCTATTTTTTTCATAATTTCAGCAGCATCGCCCTGAAGAAAGATATCGGTGATTTCGTGGGTAAAGTGGGTTTTGTTGATGTTTATTTCGATGATTTTAGCGCCGTGTTTTTTGGCCGTAACCGGAATATCAGCAGCCGGCAGAACTTCGGCATTGGTTCCGATGATGATAAAAACATCGGCTTTTTGGGCTTCTTCGAACGAACGTTTTTTGGCAAATGCCGGAATGGGCTCGTTGAAAAAAACCATGTCGGGTTTTAAAATTCCTTTGCAGATGTAACAGGTGGGAGGCAGGTAATTTAAATCGGCAAAACTCATGTCGTATTCCGAGCTGCATTCGGTGCAAATGAGTTGTTTGTAGGTTCCGTGTAATTCGTAAACATAGCGGCTTCCTGCTTTTTGGTGCAAATGGTCGATGTTTTGAGTAATCACCGATTCCAGAAAACTGCGTTTTTCCATTTTGGCCAGTATTTCGTGAGCTAAATTGGGCTCGGCATCTCCCAAACTGTCGTAAAAAATTTCTTTTATTTTTTGCCACGACTGCAGGGGGCGTTTACGGAAATATTCAATTTCCAGAAAAATGGGATCTACCTTGTTCCACAGCCCGTTTTTTCCGCGAAAAGGCGGTATGCCACTCGGAACAGAAATGCCTGCTCCGGTAAAAGCAACGGTATATTTTGCTTTTCGGATAAGATTGGCAGCCATTTCAATTTTGGTAGTGTCCATATATTTAAACATTAACAACCCGGCAGAGGTAGAATAACCATCTGCCGGGAGTTTTATTGAAACTTTTTACATGTTTTACAGATTCTCTTCGATTTCTTTATTTACGGTAACTGTGGTGTCCTCATTAAACCTGATTTTGAAGTTTAATTTCCGGAACACCGAAATCATCGGTTTGTTGTCTTTTGTAGTTTCGGCAACCAGCTTTTTAATTCCGCGCAATTTGGCTATTTCCATACAATAATTGGTGAGCGTATACCCCAGTTCTTTTTTCTGCCATTTATCGGTAATTAAAATCGCATATTCCATGATTTCCAAATCCGGATCGGCAATCAGGCGGCCTACACCAATTATTTTTTTCTTTCCTTCCTCTTCTACTTCGGCAACAATTGCTATTTCACGGTCGTAATCAATAAAACAGAATTGTGAAGCCACATCGTGCGAGTCGAAATAAAAGTCGTATCTGAAACGATGATAAATGGCTTCTTTGGAACAACTTGCCAGGAGATCGAGCCACATGGGTTCGTCTTCGGGTTTTATGGGGCGCAAAATTACCTCGGTGTTGTCCTTCAATTTAGCAGTTCTGATTAAACTTTCAGGATACGGACGAAGAATCAGGTGGGAGTATTCTTTAACAGGATGTTTCATGATTTCTTCATCCACCACAATACGGGCATCCAGTGCAATCACATCATCTTCGGTAACAATCAGCGGGTTGATGTCGAGTTCTTCAATCTCCGGATAATCAGCAGCCAGGTACGACATTCTGATTAACACCTCGATTAGTTTATCGATATTTTTTGGAGCTTCACCACGCCAACCGGCCAAAAGCGGGTAGATTTTCAACGATTCCAGCATTTGCCGCGCCAGTTGTTCGTTTAGCGGAGGAAATTCCAGTCGTTTGTCTTTGAATAATTCGGCAGTTGTTCCACCCATGCCCACCAGCATTACCGTTCCGAAAACGGGGTCTTTTTTGGTTCCCACAATCAGTTCGATACCCCCTTTTGTGTTAACCATTTTTTGAACGGTTACACCATCAATCCGGGCATCGGGGCGTCTTTCTGCTGCGGTTTTAACCATGTTTCTGAAAGTAGCCCGCACCATGTCTTCATTTTCAATATTCAGGGCAACTCCGCCAACATCCGACTTGTGTGTAATATCAGGAGAATAAATTTTTAATACCACCGGATATCCTTTCTTTTCCGCAATGGCAACGGCTTCATCTTCGGTTGCGGCCGGTGCGGGGTGTGTTGTGTCGATTCCGTAGTCGTTAACCAGCATCTTGGAATCGTCTTCATTTAAAATTTTGGCCTTGGGAAATACATTTTCCAGGTATTTTTTACGCAGTTCGTTTCTGTCGTACTGGAAAGAAACCGGAACCTCTTTGGGTGTTTCATATAACATTTTCAGGTTTTGCGAGTAATCCGAAAGTGTCATAAAAGCTTTGATGGCCTGTTCGGGCGTTGCATAGCTGGCTATTCCGGCGTTGTTGAAAATCTGGGTTCCTTCGCGCATGCTTGCTCCGCCAAGCCAGGCTGCCATAATGGTTTTTGAAGTATTAGCCGACATTTTGGCAATGGCATCGGCTGTTGCGGAGGGGTCGGTCATTGCCTGCGGTGTAAGCAGCACAAGTACTGCATCCACATTTTCATCTTCCAAAACAATTTCGGTTGATTTGGCAAAACGCTCCGGAGTAGCATCTCCGAGCACATCCACAGGGTTGCCATGCGACCAGAACGGAGGCAGATAATCATTGAGTTTTTGCATGGTTTCCTCCGATAGTTTTACCAGCTTTCCTCCCAGTGAGATGAGTGAGTCGGTAGCCATTACACCCGGGCCGCCTGCATTGGTTACAATGGCCAAACGGTTTCCTTTGGGAATTCTGCGACGTCCGACAAGGTCGGTAAAATCGAAAATGTTGCCAAAGTCAAACACCCGCGCCAATCCGGCCCGGTGGAAAACGGCGTCGTAAATTGAATCTTCCGAAGCCATAGCTCCGGTATGTGAAGCTGCAGCAGCTGCCGATTCGGGGAAACGCCCCGATTTATAGACAATAATCGGTTTTTCGCGCGAAAATGCCCGGGCTGCCGACATAAATGTTCGTGCATTCTGGACTGATTCAACATAAAGAACAATGGATTTGGTGTTGGGATCCTGTCCGAAATAATCAATCAAATCGCCAAAACTTACATCCATCGAGTTTCCGATGGATACAAAGTTGGAAAACCCGATATTTGATTCGTAGGCCCAGTCGAGTACAGACGTACAAAGCGCTCCCGATTGGGAAATAAAGGCCACGTGTCCTTTTTTGGGCATGCCTGCCGCAAAACTCACGTTCATGTTTAGCCCCGGAACCAGAATTCCAAGACAGTTGGGGCCAATAACCCGCATATCCGGAAATTTTGCTTTTTCAGCTTTTACCTGGGCTTCCAGAGCTTTTCCTTCTTCGCCGGATTCTTTAAACCCGGCCGACATAATGATTAAGCCGTGAATTCCGGCATCACCACATTCTTTTACCAACTGCGGAACAAATTTTGCCGCGGTCATTATCACCGCAAGGTCAGGGGTTTTGGGTAAACTTTTTACATCGGGGTAACAAGGTATGCCAAATACGGCTTCGCGCTTTGGATTCACCGGGTAAACTACTCCGTTAAAACCTCCTCCCACTAAATTTTTAAGGGTTATTCCGCCCACACTGTCGGGGTTACTTGAAACTCCAATCAGTGCAATTCTTTTGGGTCTGAAAATGCTGTCAAGTTTTTTGATGGCCATTTGTGTATGTTTTTGATTTTTTAAATTTTGTCTTCAGAACTTCTGGTTACAAAGTTGAAAGAAATTGGCTATAAAATTCATGAAAAAAAGTCAGGTTAAAAAATTTTGTTCAAAGGTTTTAATTTTTTAGGAGAAAGGTTAAAGTTTATTTAAAATCAGGTGATTACGTTAGTTCTCCCCACGTAAATATCATTTTTATATGTTTAAAAACAATCCTGCAGTAACCTGTTTTAAAACACATGTTTTTAAAAAAATACAAAAAGACGCTCATTCAGGCGTCTTTTTGAGCAATCCGTTTTGTTTTAATTTTTAGGTTTTTTGATAAAAATGATAAGCAAGGTGCCAATTAAAACCGCAATTCCGGAAATGGTAAAGGCAAGAGCAAAATTATTCAGGTCGCCCATTTTACCTCCCAAAATAGGGCCAAAAATTCCACCCACGCCATAGGCCAGAAAAACAAAGGGATAGTTTTGTCCCACATTTTTGGCGCCAAAGGTATCGGCAGTAATGGTTGGGAAAAGGGCAAAGTTGCCGCCAAAATTAAAACCGATAAGGGTAGCACCCAAATAGAGGAGAATTTCATTGCCGGCCATAAATGTAAACAGAATAACGGTTACTCCCTGTATTCCGGTCATTAGGATAATTGAGAGTTTTCGGCCGATTTTATCGCTTATGATTCCCCACAAAATTCGTCCGAGGCCGTTGGCCAGGGCAAAGAAAACCGCCATTGCCGTTCCGGCTATTGCACTGGCTGCCGTTTCGCTTATCCCCGATTCCATTAAGGCCTGCATGGGGTACAATTTCATCAGCCCGATGGACATTAAACCCGCTCCGGCGCTAAAAACAAAGGTCAGGAAGATGAGATAAAACTGAGCCTTTTTCAGCATTTCGGAACTGGAAAAGTTTTTTGTAACTGTTGCCGGATTTTTTTGTTCGGCCTGTTGCGCATCAAAACCTTCCGGTTTCCATCCGGCGGGTGGGAATTTCATCCAGCATCCTCCAATCATTACCATAATGGCAAAGGCAACGCCGTAAATTATAAAGGTTGTTGAAAGCCCCAGGTTTTCCAAAAGATTTCCCCACGAGCCTGCCAGTTTTACCCAAAGCATGGCACCAAAGCCAAAGCCTGCTACCGCAAGTCCGGTAATCATTCCTTTTTTATCAGGAAACCAGCGCATGCCTACGGCAATGGGTACAACATAGGCAAACCCGATTCCCATGCCGCCCACTATTCCTATTAAAATAAGGAGAGCAGTAAAATTGGTTCCTCCCAAAATTCCGGCCAGCAAATATCCGAGTCCAAGAATGATTCCTCCGAGCCACGAAAGGGTTCGAGGCCCCCATGTGGTTAATTTTTTTCCGGCAAAAACCATAAAAATGGCAAAAGATGCAAGGCCCAGAGAAAAAACCCACTGTGTGTTTTCGCTCGACCATCCGGCGGCTTTAAGCGGTGGTGTAAATACCGACCATGCATAGATAGCCCCCAAAGCAAGTTGAATAAGGATTGCGCCAAGTATGACAAATCCCCGGTTCATGATTTTTTGGTTATTCATAAGTTTGATTTTTGGTTTTTTTGAAATGTGTTGAATATCAATTTGAAAAACAACCGGAGGTAATGTTCCGGTAGTTTATGAAAGCAGGAACAAAAAAGACATCCCCGGGTTGAAGATGTCTTTTTGTTGAGTTCAGTTTTAGCGTTTTACTTCTACTTTGGCTCCTTCTATAATTTCCTCAACTACGTGCGGATCGAGCAGTGTGGATGTGTCGCCAAGGTTGGTTGCATCTCCTTCGCCAATTTTTCGAAGAATACGGCGCATAATTTTTCCCGACCTTGTTTTTGGAAGGCCGCTTACAATCTGAATTTTGTCGGGTTTGGCAATCGGGCCAATAAATTTGGTAACGGTTGCCTTGATTTCGTTTTCAATATTTGCCAAATCAGTATCCGACATTTCTTCGCAGATGACATAGGCATAAATTCCGGAGCCTTTAATTTCGTGCGGATAGCCTACTACAGCCGACTCTACTACTTTGGGATGCTGGTTAATGGCGTCTTCCACTTCGGCTGTACCGATGCGGTGACCGGAAACATTAATTACATCGTCTATCCGGCCAATAATGCGGTAATATCCTTCTTCATCGCGTTTTGCGCCGTCGCCGGTGAGGTACAGGCCGCGGAAAGCAGAGAAATAGGTTTGGAAACAACGTTGATGGTCTCCGTAGGTAGTTCGCAGCATTCCTGGCCAAGGGTATTTTATACACAAAATACCTTCAACGGCGTTTCCTTTTAATTCATTGCCTTCAGGATCTACCAAAACAGGCTGAATTCCGGGGAGGGGGAGGGTGGCCAGCGAAGGTTTGGTGGGTGTGATTCCGGCCAGTGGTGAAATCATAATGCCGCCGGTTTCGGTTTGCCACCAGGTATCAACAATCGGGCATTTGCCTTTTCCAACCACATCGTGGTACCAGCGCCAGGCTTCTTCGTTGATGGGTTCGCCAACTGTACCCAAAACGCGTAATGAGCTTAAATCGTGGCCGGTTACCCATTGGTCGCCCTGCGCCACCAGCGCTCTGATGGCAGTGGGAGCTGTGTAGAAATGAGTAATTTTGTATTTGTCTACAATATCCCAGAAACGTCCAGCATCGGGCCAGGTAGGAACACCTTCAAACATCACCGAAGTGGCGCCGGTTAACAGCGGTCCGTAAACAATATAAGAGTGACCGGTTACCCAGCCAATGTCGGCGGTACACCAGTAAATATCCCCGTCGTTGTATTGAAATACATTTTTAAAGGTATATTCGGTATAAACCATGTAGCCCCCGGTTGTATGAACCACTCCTTTGGGTTTTCCGGTTGAGCCGGATGTATAAAGAATAAATAACATATCTTCTGCATCCATCACTTCGGCGGTATTTTCAGAAGAAACGCCCTTGATTAAGTCATGCCACCAAATATCATGGTTGTCTTTAAATTTGATATCGTCACCGTTGTGTTTATAAACAATGGTATGTTCCACCGAGGGGCATTTTTCCAGCGCCTCGTCAACAATGGCTTTTAAAGGAATGGTTTTGTTTCCGCGGAACCCGGCATCGGAAGTAATCACTACTTTTGCTTTTGCGTCAATCACGCGGTCGGCAAGGGCAGAGGCAGAGAATCCGGCAAAAACAATGGAGTGAATGGCCCCGATTCGGGCACAGGCCAGCATGGCAATGGCCAGTTCCGGAATCATTGGCAGATATATGGCCACCCGATCGCCTTTTTCAACCCCTATTTTTTTTAGTGCGTTGGCAAATTGTTTTACTTTGTCGAAAAGTTCACCATAAGTGAGTTTTACTTCCGGATCTTTCGGGTCGTTGGGTTCCCAGATGATGGCTACCTGGTCCTTACGCATAAACATGTTCCGTTCAAAAATATTTTCGGTAATGTTTAGTTTGCCGTTTACAAACCAATTGACCCTTGGGGCATCTTTTCCCTCGAAACTCCAGTCGAGAACCTGGTCCCATTTTTTTTGCCAGAAATGTGTTTCTGCAATGTTTCCCCAAAAACCATCGGGGTCGGCAACACTTTCCTGGTATTTTCTAAAATATTCCGCTAAACTGGTTATTTTGTTTACCATAACTGTAGTTTTAAAAAGTTAATGATTTAATTATTAAAAAGATTATTTTGCAAGCTGTATTGTCTTTTTCCTTACCTATAACAAATTTTAATAAACTCCGTTCGATCTTCTTTTACTTGTTGAAAATTTTTCGAAGTAAATATTGGTTATTATGGTTGTTCTGAAACAATCAACGTTTAGCGGAACGGGATAATATGGTACAGCCGAATTGTACAAGTCAGGCAGTATTAGATTTACCAAGTTACTGAAAAAATCAATTTCGAAAATAATATAAAAAATTTGAATCAGGAATCAATTCAACATATTGTATAACACCTGAATATATAAATTTTAACTGTGTTTTTATGCTGGTGTTTTAGCTTTTTTTTTGTAAATTCACGTGCCCTTTGCAGCGGTAATTTTTTGCGAGTTATATTTTACCCCGTTTTTATTTGGCTGGCAGGTTCCGAAGTGGCATTTTTTCCCCGTTTTTATCAATGTTTACAAAAGTAATGTGGGTTGAAAAAATGAGTTCAAGATCCACATTGCAATTGTTTTGGCAATATACATTTACCAGGTATTGTACTGATGTATTTCCTTCGTGCGATTTTTCAATACTGAATTTTAGAATTGAGCCCTCATTTACTCCTTTTTTGAATGTGACCTTGTCGAGAGCAACGGTTACAAAACTGCTTCCGGGGTATTCAAGAGTGGCAGCAATCCAGGCATATTCGTCAATCCACTTTAATAAATTTCCACCATATAAATAACCATTCTGGTTAAGATCGCCCGGCAAAACCAATTTGTGATTTTCCATAAAAAGCCTTTTGTAAAGAATGTAAGATTTATTTTTCAATTGCTTCGTATGGAATAAATCCTTTTGGGATTTTGTTGTTCAGTGCTTCTCTGGGTTTGTAAAATTCAGGACTGTCGTAAATTTTACGAAGAAGCATTTCCTTGGTATTTGGTTCAGCCAGGTGCGCAATACCAACGGCGTGTTCAGCCAGGTTTAATCCCAGTGGTGTAAAGGCTCCGTTTTCGGTAACAATAACTACGGGGTCGGCAGCTATGGCGGTGGTGGTAATTCCTTCGGGGCACATGTCAATAATTTTGGAAATGCCTTTGTTGGTAGTCGATTCCATGGCGATAATTCCGTAGCCGTTTTTGGATAAAATTGAACCGCGCAGAAAATCGGCTTGTCCGCCAATTCCACTGTAAATTTGCCGGCTTTTTAAAGAATCGGCCCAAATATTCCCATGAAGGTCGACTCCAATGGCACTGTTAATAGCAACCATTTTATGTTGCTGGGCAATTCGCAGAATATTGTTGGTATAGTTACAGGGGCGATTCTGAATAGAACTGTTGTAATCGAGCCAGTCGTACCCTGCCTTGTCTTTTGCGAGGAAAATGGAGGATATGGAGAAGTTGACATCTGAAAACTTATTGGTAACAATTTTTTTCTCGATGAGTTTTT
>JAFGDX010000201.1 GCA_016931875.1 Prolixibacteraceae bacterium | reverse complement strand
ATAAACAAAAAGTTCCACCCTACACCAAGTAAAATTAGTGACACCCAATAATTGCTTAGGTCTTTCCCGGCAAAGGCAATGGCAATACAAACAAGGTAAGCAAACAATCCCACCAGCATCATTCTCGAAACTCCCAGTTTTTTGATGATCCATGCGGTAATTAAAGAAGGTAAAAACATGGCCACAATATGGCTTTGAATGACCCATTTTGTATGACTTAGTGAGTGCCCGTCCATAACATGCATACTTACCGGGGTCGCCGTCATTATAAAACTCATTACGGCATAACCAATCGTTGCGCTCAAAATAGCCACCCAAAACACCCGATGTTTAAAAATTTCTTTTAGAGACCGTTGGGGATTTTCATGCGTTACCTCCGGTGGAATAGGATTTCGGAATCCGGTTAAAAAAAACAGGGCAATTGCAAATAATCCGGCCAGTAAAATAAATGAACCGGCAAATTCTACGTTCAACAAATCTTTCCCGGAAAGCGCTATTTCGGGCCCTAAAAATGCAGCGGCAATTCCACCCACCAAAACCATTGAAGCGGCTTTAGCGATTTGATCTTCGCTTACACTTTCCATTGACGCAAACCGGAACTGCATCACACAGGAATAGGTAGCGCCAAATAAAAATGTGCTTACACAAAACAAATAAAAGCTGGAAATAAAAATGGCATAAGCGGCAAGCAAGGCTACCAGAATTGAATAAACTCCGATGATAAAAAACGAACGCCGTCGACCGATGGTGTTCATAAGCAAGGTAACCGGAGGAATGGTAACGGCCGTGCCAACAACAATACTTGCCACAGGCAGTGTTGCCAGGTTTTCAAATGGCGCCAGTTGGGCCCCTACCAGCCCGCCAACAAAAACAACCATTGAACTTACGGATAACATTAAAGCTTGGGAAATGGTGAGAAGCCACACATTTCGCGGAAGGCTGCCAGCCTTTCTTGGTTCACTCATTCGGTATTAGTTAATGTTTTTATGTTTATTATCCGCCACAGATAACAACAAAACAACGATCAACCACCGGAGAATGTTCGTTTATATAAAAACCATTTAGTAAAAATCAGAGTAACGGCAAATAATCATAAATAAACGATTTCAGGGAACAAACCTTGATATTGTCTTTTATCAAATAATCATCGGATGATGGTGTAATCACATAATTTATTGGTGCTTTTAAATCGTCAAATGCAAAAAAATTCCCTTTTGTGAGGTGCGGTGAGTTGGAATATTTTATTTCGGCAGTAGCAACAACCATGACCCCTTTGGTAAACACCAAATCCACCTCGGCTCCATGATGTGTACGATAAAAGTAGATATCAACCCTTTTCTTTTTCAATGCAAGGATTTGATTAATGACAAACGATTCCCAGGAACTGCCAATAATCGGATTCCCGGCCAAATTTACAAAATCGGTTACACCAATCAATTGGTGCAAAATTCCGGTATCCGTAAGATATATTTTAGGAGATTTTACCAATCTTTTTTGCATGTTCCATGAAAAAGGATGCACACTTTTTAACAGAAATGCTTCTTCCAGAAAATCGATATATTTTTTAACCGTTGGCGTACTTAAACCCAGTGATTTTCCTATTGTTGTTGCATTTAATAGCTGACCATTTAAATGAGCCATCATTGACCATAGATTACGAATTACGGTTGGCGACGCGTTTAATCCCAGTTGCAATAAATCCCGGGTTAAATAGGTTCTGATAAAATTAGCCATCCATTGTTGAGTCAGGTTCTCAGTTTGTGCCAGTAAAGCCTTTGGAAATCCACCTTTTAACCATAAATCATTTTGCGAAATGATTTCAGGCGCCTCGACCATATCGATTGGATATAACTGGTGATATGCAATTCTTCCGGCCAGAGATTCTGATGAGTGCCTGATCAATTCAGGTGAAGCAGAGCCAAGCAATAAAAACTGACCAGGTTTGTTGGTTTCGTCAACATGGGAACGTAGCAAAGGATATAAATCTTTCTTAAGCTGAACTTCATCAATTACTATTAATTTGTCCTTATTTTGCGACAGAAAAAGTTCCGAATTATCTAATTTAAAGATATCTGAAGTTCGTTCCAAATCCAGATAAATTGAAGGAATTTGAATTTCTGCAATGATTTGTTTGGCCAGTGTTGTTTTTCCTACCTGCCTTGGACCAATTATTGAAACAACTGGAAAGTAAGCTAACGATTCATTTATTTCTTTAATAATTCTCCTTCGAATCATCTTTCGAATTTAATATTTCACGGTAAATATACAATTTTATCCGTGAAAATTTGAAATATAATTTTAATATTTCACGGTTATTGCACGATATTATCCGTGAAAATTTAAATCTGAATTTAATTTTTTACAAAGAGGAGTAAGAAAATAATTAGTTTGAAATAGCTTTAATTGCTGATTTTATTCTTGAAATGGTTTCTTCTTTTCCCAGTATTTCACAAATGGCAAACAAATCCGGCCCCATGTTTCCACCCACCAGGCATAAACGAAGCGGGTTCATAACAACGCCAAAACCCCACTCTTTTTCATTCAAAAATGAGGAAAAAGATTCTTTAATTGATTCTGTGTCCCAGTTTTCAATTGATTTGAAAAGTTCCGCAATAGCTAAAAGTTTCTCCGGCGTGTCTTCTTTCCAGCGTTTTTTTACTGTTTTTTCGTCGAACGAAGTGGGCGCAGTAAAAAAGTAATGCCCCTGTTCCCACAAGTCGGAAACAAATTCGCAGCGTTCTTTTACCTCGGTTACCACTCTTTCTATTTTTTCACCGGCAGCTTCAACTCCTTTTTCTTTCAGAATTGGTTTGAACAGTTCAGCTAATTCCGGGGTTGTTTTTTGCTGAAAATAATGTTTGTTGAACCATTTGGCTTTTTCAGGATCAAAACGCGAGCCTGATTTTACAACCCGTTCCAGGCTAAACATCTCTGACAATTCTTCCAGCGAAAAAAACTCCTGCTCCGTTCCCGGGTTCCAGCCCAACAGCGCCAGCAAATTGATAAATGCCTCCGGAAAATAGCCGTCTTCGCGGTAGCCGTGGAAAGTTTCGCCCGTTTCCGGATCAGTCCATTTCAGCGGGAAAACCGGGAAACCCATTTTATCGCCGTCGCGTTTGCTGAGTTTTCCTTTACCCACCGGTTTTAAAATAAGCGGCAGGTGGGCAAACCGGGGTTTGGTCTCTTCCCAGCCCAGCGCACGGTACAACAACACGTGCAGCGGCATGGATGGCAGCCATTCTTCACCGCGGATAACATGCGTAATCTTCATCAAATGGTCATCAACCACATTTGCCAAATGATAAGTTGGCATTCCGTCTGATTTAAAAAGAACTTTATCGTCAAGGCTTTTTGTGGTATTGAAAGTGACTTGTCCACGAATGATATCGTCCTCGGTAACATCCAAATCTTCCGGCATTTTAAAACGAATCACATAATTTTCACCTGCTTCTATTTTTTTCTGAACTTCTTCTTCCGATAATTTTAGTGAGTTATTCAAACTTTCGCGTGTTCCGATTCCGTAGGAAAACGTTTCCTTTTTTTCTTCGGCTTCTTTCCGGAGCGAGTCAATTTCTTCGGGAGTATCAAAAGCAATGTAGGCCCAGCCCGATTCCACGAGTTGACCGGCATATTTTTTATAAATTTCTTTGCGTTCGCTTTGCCGGTACGGTCCAAATTCACCGCCTGTTCCGGGGCCTTCCACCGGGTTCAGGCCACACCAGTTCAGGCTTTCAACAATGTATTCTTCTGCGCCGGGCACAAAACGGGTTTGGTCGGTATCTTCAATACGGAGGATAAAATCACCACCGTGTTTTTTGGCAAACAGGTAATTAAACAAAGCCGTTCTTACTCCGCCCATGTGCAGCGGACCGGTTGGACTTGGGGCAAAACGCACCCGCACTTTTGAATTATTCATTGCTTTTTTTTTAAAGTAGGTGCAAAGATAAAACAATGCATGAAATGTATTAAGGAATTTTAATTATGTCTTTTATCACCGTTTGTTTTCATGTCATTCTCTATTTTTGTATAAAATTCTAATATACATTCAACATGTACGGAAAAATAAAAGAAGATCTTCAAAATACGCTGGAAGAGCTGAAAGAACAAGGATTATACAAAACAGAACGAATCATAACTTCCCCGCAAAGTTCAGAAATAAAAGTGGGTGAAGGAGAAACAGT
>JAFGDX010000200.1 GCA_016931875.1 Prolixibacteraceae bacterium | reverse complement strand
TCAGGATGTTCGCGCACAGCATCGCTAAACGAACAGAAAATGATTCCCTGCTCGGCCAGCACCTCTTTAAACGTGGTTTTTACCGAAACGCTGTCAAGCACGGCATCAACAGCTACCCCTGCCAGATGTTTTTGTTCTTCCAGCGGTATTCCCAGTTTGTTAAAGGTTTCCAGTAACTCCGGATCTACTTCATCCAAACTTTCATACTGTGGTTTTTTTCGGGGCGCCGCGTAATAACTGATTGCCTGAAAATCAATCGGCGGAACCTTCAGATACGCCCAGTTGGGCATCTTCATCTTTGTCCATTTACGATACGCTTCGAGCCTGAAATCCAGCATAAAATCGGGTTCTTGCTTCTTTGCCCAAATTATCCGGATAACATCTTCATTCAGACCCTTGTCTATTATATCTGTATCTATATCAGTTACAAAACCATACTTGTATTCGCTTTGTGTAACTTCGTTTAATATTTTATCTTGTTCTACCATTCTTTTTATGTTTTCCTACCTATATAACAACAGCTTAATTGGTCTGTTTAAAAATTATTGCAAAGATATAAAAGTATAGGTAATTTTGTTCGTATAAAGGTTTTAAATAATACCTCTTTGTCTTTAATTAACAAATAATCAAAATTCAACAAAAATGTTGCACCTTTTTGAATTATTTAATTTTGGTAGAGATATTTAAGGTGGAACCTGAAATTTAAGAAAAAAGAAAAACAATGAATAAAGAAAAGCAAACCCGGATTTCGGAGGTGGGAGAATTTGGTTTAATTGACAGGCTGACTGAAAAAATACAGATAAAAAATGAAAGTACCGTAAAAGGGGTTGGAGACGATGCGGCCGTGTTGAATTACAGTCAGAAAAGGGTAGTGGTTTCATCCGATTTGTTAACAGAAGGGATTCATTTTAACCTGATGTATGTTCCGTTAAAACATTTGGGATACAAGGCGGTAGTCGTAAATTTGTCGGATATTTTTGCAATGAATGCTATTCCGCGGCAGATTGTGGTAAATATTGCCTTGTCGAATAAATTTTCGGTAGAAGCCGTGGAAGAAATATATTCCGGGATTTATCTGGCCTGCGAAAAATACGGGGTTGACCTGGTTGGAGGCGATACAACCAGTTCGCTCACGGGTTTAACCATAAGCATAACTGCCATTGGCGAGGCTGAAGAGGAAAATCTGGTGTACAGGAGTGGAGCCAAACCCAGCGATTTGCTTTGTGTTTCAGGCGACCTGGGAGGAGCATATATGGGTTTGCAGCTGCTTGAAAGGGAAAATGAGGTTTTTAAAGTGAATAAAAACATGCAACCTCAGTTGCAGGGTTATGATTACATTTTGGAACGACAGCTAAAACCGGAAGCCCGGGGCGATATTATTGCAGCATTCAAAAAAATGGGAATACAACCCACTTCAATGATTGATATATCGGATGGTTTGTCGTCGGAGATTATGCATTTGTGTAAGAATTCGAATACCGGATGTAATTTATATGAAGATAAAATCCCGATGGATTACCAAACCAAAAAGATGGCGGAGGAATTAAGTATCAACCCGTTGGTTGCGGCGTTAAATGGCGGCGAAGATTATGAATTGCTTTTTACGCTCTCTGTTCTGGATTATGAAAAAATTAAGAATGACCCTGATTTTACCATCATCGGGCATATGACAGAGGCTGGAGAGGGTGCCAATTTAATTACAAATGCAGGTTCAGCTATACCTTTGCAGGCGCAAGGATGGGATCACAGTAACAGGGAAAACAAGCAATAAGAAATACTTTCAGAACCCAAATCCAAGGTGCAACCCAAACGAAAAATGGCTGTCTTCCTTGTCAATTCCATATCCGACAAGTGGTCCCAGGTGTAATTTGTTGATTTCAAATTCCAGAACTACCTCGGTATGAAAAGCAGGAGTAATTTCAAACTCTCCTTCGTGTTTTCCG
The DNA here is from genome assembly GCA_016931875.1 of Prolixibacteraceae bacterium. Classification (GTDB taxonomy): domain Bacteria; phylum Bacteroidota; class Bacteroidia; order Bacteroidales; family Prolixibacteraceae; genus Draconibacterium. The sequence goes on along the minus strand of JAFGDX010000200.1, from coordinate 670 downwards.
AAAACCAGTCCGGGCCCGGCATTTATGGAGATCATGTGTACTGGCCTGAAATTCACCAGGTAATTTATCGCATTGTGCAGATTTTCGGCGACAACGGCTTCGTAGCCTGCTCCCATTGCCCAGTGTCCTTTTTTGTCAATCTGGTGAAGGTAGTGCAAATGAAACCCCGGATGTAATCCCTCTGTTGTAAAAATATGAGTGCCGGTAAAACCCACTCCCAGGTGTTGTTTGTGTTCTGGTGTGTGGCTATGTTCCTCATGCTGAGCCGAAACCGGTGCAAACAAATGCAATGTCAAAACAAGAATAATAAATTGAAAAAAACGTTTCATTGGAAAAAATTTACATTAACTACAAACGGGCAAAACAAATGTTTAGCGTTTTATATTATCTTTCTGACAACATTAGAGGGGCTGGAATACACTATGAATTGAATTATGGATGTTGTTAATCCGGGTAATATCCCCTGATAATTCCACGTTTTGAATCTTTTACAAAAAGCAGGATTTCATCTCTTTCCTGGGTTGCCGGCATTTCGGCTTCAATAATTTCAATTGCCTGTGCCGTATTCAATCCTTTTTGATAGATGTAGCGGTAAATGTCCTGGATCTCTCGTATTTTTTCGTTGGTAACGTTTCTTCTTCTTAAACCTATTGAATTGATTCCGACATAT
>JAFGDX010000199.1 GCA_016931875.1 Prolixibacteraceae bacterium | reverse complement strand
CGTGCAAGCCAATGCACATTTGATTCATAAAGGAAAAACAACACATGTTTGGGAAGTAAAAATTACCGGCGATGATCATAAACTTATTTCGGTGGTAAGAGTTACTAATATAATTGCAGAGAAAAGGAAGGAAGAAATTAATGAGGCGGATACAAACATCGGTTAAATCTGTTGAGGAAACAATTTCAGTTTGTTTACAAAATCAACTGACATTTGCGGCTTACCGGCTTCCTAACCGGGAGCGGCCGGAGCTGATTGTGCAAAAAGATGTTGAGACTGCTGTGGTTGAAAACCTGTCGGATATCACCGCGCTGAACGGTTTTTTGGTTGCCCCTTTTTTGCCTTCCGAAAAAAACCGGATGTTTATTATTCATCCTGATTTTTATTTTGACGGGGAAATACAGGAAGAACAGTTTGAGGAAATAAGCCGGATAAAATATTCTGAAGAAAAACTAGCGGAACCGTCGCTTCCCTACGAAGTGTCGAAAGAAGAATACCTGGAGCAGATTCAAAAAATAACCGGTGCCATAAAAAATAACGAGGTTCAGAAGGTGGTTCTGAGCCGGGTTAAAGTGGTAAATCACGATTCTGAAAATCAAATTGCTGAAATTTTTTCAAAGCTTTGTAAACGGTTTGCCAATGCGTTTATATATGTTTTTAAGGTACAAGGCCGCTTGTGGATGGGAGCTACTCCCGAACCATTTGCATTTTTAGAGAACAATGTTTTTCACACATCGTCGGTGGCAGGTACAAAAGAAAACATTAAAAAATACCAGTTTCTCGAAAACTGGGGAAGCAAGGAAAAGCAGGAACAACGGTATGTTTCCGATTATATCGACAGTGTTTTAAATGCCAACCATTGGGAAAATATTACACAAAATGGGCCGTATGTAAAAAAGGCCGGAAATCTTTTGCATTTGCGAACCGATTTTACTTCTAATGCAGGCTCGATGAACGGAAATCTCGGCCATTTGATTTACAACCTGCATCCAACACCTGCCGTGTGCGGGTTTCCAAAAGATAAAGCGCTTGAAATCATTCGTTCGCTGGAGAAACACGATCGGGAATATTACAGCGGATTTCTTGGCCCGGTGGGAATGAAAAAGCCCATTACACTTTTTGTAAATTTAAGGTGTATGAAAATCATCGGTTCTCAAATGGTGCTCTATTCCGGCGGCGGACTCACCATCGATTCTCATCCGGTAGACGAATGGTACGAAACCGAAATAAAAACCGGAACCCTGCTTTCGGTGATTTATGACAGCAAATAACTGAATGACCCGGAAACTGCAACATATTACCGACCTGGCCGAAATCCTTTTTGTTCATGGTATTGATGATGTCATTATTTCTCCCGGCTCCAGAAATGCACCGCTTATCAGGGCTTTTTTTAACCGCTTTGGGAAAAAATGCAAAAGCATTGCCGACGAACGAAGCGCGGCCTATTTTGCGCTGGGGCAATCGCTGATTACACGGAAACCAACCGTTTTAGTTTCCACTTCCGGAACCGCAGTATTAAACTATGCTCCGGCCATTGCCGAAGCCTTTTATCAGCAGGTTCCGTTGCTGGTAATTACCGCCGATCGCCCGGCCGAGTGGATTGGGCAGCAGGATAACCAGGCCATTCAACAGAAAAATATTTATTCAAATTATATCAGGGCAAGTTACTCGCTGCCGGTGGAATCGTCCAGCCCCGATGATTTGTGGCTGGCCCACCGTTTGATAAACGAAGCTTTTTATAAAACCATTTCTTCCGCCTGCGGGCCGGTACACATTAACATTCCGCTGCGGGAGCCGTTGTATGAAACCTTGCCTGAAGTTTCAAAAAAACTCCGGGTAATTCAAAAAGAACCAGCGGAAACTTTACTGCGGCCAAACAGCTCTTTTATCAGCAACTGGGAGAATGCAAATTCGGTGATGCTGGTTTGCGGGCAACTTCCACCGGATAGGAAGATGCAGGAAGTGATTCGGAAATTGTCTGCCGATTCGCGGGTGGTGGTAGTTGCCGAGCCGGTTTCAAATGTACACGAATGGGCTGTCATTACAAACCCGGAAGTTGTTTTGAACAGCAAAATAAAGTATCCGGAAACAGCCATTCCGGAGTTGGTGATTTATTTTGGAGGACAGGTGGTTTCCAAAAAAATCAAACTGTTTTTGCGCGGTCTTCAAAAATCCGGATTTTATTTTATTTCACCTGAAAAAGAAATAATTGATACTTTTCAGAATATAAATACTTTGATTGAAGCTGAACCGGTTTCGGTGCTAAAAGAATTACAGGCGCAATCGGCCGGGGTAAGCAGTGCTTTTAAACGTTTCTGGGAGACGGAAAGCAGCAATGCAATCCGGCTGACCGAAAAATATACGGCCAGCATCAGGTATTCCGACTGGCTGGTTTTTAAAACCCTTTCGGAGATACTTCCTGAAAATGCGCTTGTTTTTGCCGGAAACAGCAGCGTGGTCCGGTATCTTTTCTATTTCAATCAGAAAAAAAGAAAATACTATTCCAACCGGGGGGTGTCGGGGATTGACGGATGCCTTTCTTCGGCAGCAGGCCTGGCATCAAAAGTTGACGAGCCGGTTTATGCCATTGTGGGCGATCTGGCGTTTGCTTACGATTCCAACGCTTTGTGGAACCGCGATCTCCCCAAAAACCTGAAAAT
>JAFGDX010000198.1 GCA_016931875.1 Prolixibacteraceae bacterium | reverse complement strand
TTGTAACGAACAACTTTTTTGTTGCTTTTGCGGATACCACAATACAAACAGTCTTTTGAACAAATATTCGAAAACTCCACCAGGCCCCGGAAATATACTTTATTCCCAACGGTTTTCTCCTTAATTTTCCGGGCTGTTTCGAGCAAAACTTTCCGTTCATCGCCTTGCAGGCAAAGTAGCTGGGAAATGGTAGCAGAGTTAAATTCGCGGTTTGCAAGTATCTCTTCCGTCTGTTTCATTCTGCAAAAATAGAAGTTGAACCTTCAATTCGTTCCAATTTGTTTAAAAATGTGATGTACAACATAAAAACTTTACGACATTCCTCATGTTATTTTGAACATTTATCCGTTACTTTTACATTCTAATCCTGCGGGAAGGCCGGGGCTGACTTTAGGGACAAAAAAAGGATATACTGAAAAGATGAAGGATCATTCTGAAATGAGATTTTGGTTTATCCATTTTCAAAGCACTTCCTGAAAAATTATTCCCGCATAAATTTTTTTGAAATGAGCGAAAATCTGAAACGACTCGGATTTGTAGGAATTATTATCGATGACCGGGAAAAATGTGCCGGCGTGGTAAACGATGTGCTAAGCAAACATTCTGAAATTATTTTGGCCCGGACCGGTTTACCCAATGCCAAAGGAAACACCTCGGTTATTACGCTGGTTATTGATGCCTCAACGGATGAACTGGGTGTTTTAACCGGACAACTGGGGAATATCCCGGGAGTATCCGTAAAATCGGGATTGGCAAAAAAGTAGACACTGAACAGCCGCAGTGTTCAGAAAAATGAAGTTCAAAACTGTAAAAATTCAACAAAAACAACAATTCTAAAAACAAATAAAAGCTACTACCATGTATAACGTACCTGCCGATTTTATTAATGAACAGAAAGTTTGGGATATTTTACAAGCGCATCAAAAAGCTGACAATACAAAAGTAAAGGAAGTGCTGGCAAAAGCCCGCGAGATGAAAGGACTGGGAATGGATGATGTTGCAGTTTTAACCGGAATCAGTGACCCGGAAATGCTTGGCGAATTGTTTAACACGGCCAACGAAGTAAAGGAAACGATTTACGGAAAACGGCTGGTACTTTTTGCACCGCTTTACATTTCAAACATGTGCGCCAACGAATGCGTTTACTGTGCCTTCAGGGCAACAAACAAAGACATTGTTCGAAATGCCCTGACTCAGGAACACATTGCACGCGAAGTGGAAGTTCTTATCAATCAGGGTCACAAACGAATTTTAATGGTTGCCGGCGAGTCATATCCCAACCAGGGATTTCAATATATTCTCGATTCCATCAGCACCATTTACAGTGTAAAAACCCAACATGGTGAAACCCGAAGAGTGAACGTAAATATTGCGCCGCTGCACACCGAAGAATTCAGGCAACTGAAGTCGGCCGGAATTGGTACTTACCAGATTTTTCAGGAAACGTATCATCGTGAAACCTACAGTAAAGTTCACCTCGGCGGCAAAAAGCGCGACTACAACTGGCGTGTTTGGTCGTTGCACCGGGCCATGGAAGCCGGAATTGACGATGTGGGCATCGGGGTTCTTTTTGGCCTTTTTGATTATCGTTTTGAAATTCTGGCGATGATGCAGCATATTTTTGAACTGGAAGACAAATTCGGAGTTGGGCCGCACACCATCAGTGTTCCGCGACTGGAGCCGGCCACCGGAAGCGATTTGGCATCACATCCGCCTTTCCCGGTTTCTGATATCGATTTCCGGAAAATTGTGGCCATTTTACGACTGGCGGTTCCGTACACCGGCATCATCATGTCGACCCGCGAAACCGCACAAATGCGCCGCGAAACTTTTGCATTGGGAGTGAGTCAGATTTCTGCCGGCAGCCGAACAAATCCGGGAGGTTACGAAGAAGAAACAGAAGATGATCCCTCCGGACAGTTTAGTCTGGGCGACCATCGTCCGTTGGATGAAGTGATTCGCGATGTGGCTTCCATGGGATATGTTCCGTCGTTTTGCACCGCTTGCTACAGGTTGGGACGAACCGGGCAGGATTTTATGGATCTGGCAAAACCCGGTGATATAAAATTACATTGTGCACCCAATGCGCTGTCCTCTTTTAAAGAATACCTGCAAAATTATGCAAAACCCGAAACGGTTAAAATCGGGAATGAATTAATTCAGAAAACCATTGCCGGAATGAGCGGAATTGCGCGGCAAAGAGCTGAAAAACTGGTAAAACGCGTGGAAGCAGGCAGAGATGATGTATATTGTTAAAGCTTGAAAACAAAAGGAAAAAAATTTGAAGACGCGACCGTAAATTTAAAACATCAATGGAATTTAGAACAGAATCAGATTTTTTAGGCGAGAAAAAAATTCCCGCCGATGCGCTTTGGGGAATTCATACCTTGCGTGCGGTAGAAAATTTTCCGATTAGCGGCAGAAAAGTTCACTCTGAATTGATCCATGCATTTGGTGAAGTAAAACTGGCCTGCGCTCAAATGAACAACGAACTTGGGTTTTGGAATTCGGCAGAAAAAGCTTCAGCCATTGAAAAGGCCTGTCTGGAGATGAGCAGCGGCCTGCTCGACAAACACATTCTGGTGGATGCACTGCAGGGAGGTGCCGGAACTTCAACCAACATGAACATCAACGAAGTGATTGCCAACCGTGCCTTACAAATTTTGGGCAAAAAACCGGGAAACTACGGGTTTATTTCTCCCCTTGACGACATCAACCTTCACCAATCAACAAACGACACCTACCCAACTGCGTTAAAAATAGCGGCCATTCGACTGCTGCGGGGTCTGGAACAAAAAGTGCTCGAACTTCAGGAAGCATTTCAGAAAAAAGAAAAAGAATTTGCACACATTGTAAAAATTGGCCGCACACAATTTCAGGATGCGGTACTTACCACATTGGGGCGCGAAATGGGTGCTTTTGCCGAAGCATTTAACCGCGACCGCTGGCGCATTTACAAGTGCGAAGAACGACTGCGTGTTGTCAATCTGGGAGGAACAGCCATCGGAACCGGTTTAGGGGCGCCAAAACAATTTATTTTCCGGGTAGTTGACCGGTTGCGCGAAAACACAAACATAGGGCTGGCACGAAGCGAGAACCTTATTGACACAACCCAAAACACCGATGTTTTTGTGGAAGTTTCCGGAATTCTGAAAGCGCACGCTTCGAATCTCTTAAAAATCAGCAACGATTTACGATTGCTTTCCAGTGGTCCCGATGCAGGATTTGGAGAAATTAACTTGCCCCAAAAACAGGCAGGTTCATCCATCATGCCCGGAAAAATAAACCCGGTTATTCCCGAAGCTGTGGCACAGGTTGCCATACAGGTAGCCGGAAACGACCAAATTATTTTTCAGGCGTGCAGTTCGGGAAACCTTGAATTGAACCAGTTTATGCCATTAATTGCCGACACATTGCTGGAAAGCATTTCCATCCTGAAAAATGCATGCAATATTTTTGCCATACATTGTATTACCGAAATTACAGCCAATGAAAAAGTTTGCAAAAAGAATGTCGAAAATTCAACAGCTACTATCACCGCGCTGATCCCAAAAATTGGTTATAAAAACGCAGATAAAATTGTTCAAAGAGCACAAAAAGAACATCTTTCAATAAAAGAATCAGCCCTTAAATCCGGATTGATTACTTCCAGTGAATTTGAAGAACTCATTACTCCCGAAGCAGTTTGCCGGCTTGGCAACGAATTTAGAAATACATTAACAACTCGTTAACGATTTCAAAATGAATTAATTTTCAATAACTTACAAACAATCCGAAATTAAAATACAAAAATATCTTATTATTCTTTTGTGTTTAATTGAAAATCTTATTATTATTGAATCTGAATTAACATTGAAATTTTAATTATTGTATAACTCAAAATCGTAGAATCATGAAAAAAGTATTATTTGTTTTGGCATTGGTGTTAGCATACGGCGTTTCTGTTTCAACTGCCAGTGCAAAAATGGTTATTGTTGATGACGCCGGAATAACCGTTGTTGCCGATGACAACAAAAAAGCACCTGAAGGAGATAAAGAGAAAGCAAAGGAAGCAAAAGCAACCAAAAGCGCAGGATGTGGCGACAGTGCAGTAAAAACTGCAGAAGCTAAATCAGCAGGTTGTGGCGACAAGCCAAAAGCAGAAGGTACTGCTTCAGCAAAATCGGCAGGTTGTGGCGACAAAGCTGTAAAAACAGCACAAGCAACTACCACCGACGATAAAAAATCTGAAGGAGGTACTGAATAAAGACATAATTTGTAAATTACAAATGGTAAAGCTGTCCGAAAACGGACAGCTTTTTTTGTGTTTTTTCTTTACAACAGAACATAACTTCAATTTTTTTCTATATTTTGCAATCAACTATAAATCAAATTTTTAACAATATTGAACATAGGTT
>JAFGDX010000197.1 GCA_016931875.1 Prolixibacteraceae bacterium | reverse complement strand
TGATCCAGAATTTCAGGCGACGGTGTATTCTGAAATGCCTGAATGGTGTTTTGCATCGACGAAATTTCGAGGTAACTGATAAAGGTATGCAGGGCAATTGCACCGAGCCCGGTGACCATGTAATAAAGCAAAAATCGTTTGGAGCCCCATACACCTTCCAGAACACGGCCAAACATCCAGAGGGCAAACATGTTAAAAAAGATATGTGCAAGCCCGCTCGGATCGTGCATAAACATGTAGGTAACAATTTGGTGCAGTCTGAATTTGTCGGAGCCCGGATAATGCATCCCAAACACCTCCACCAAATCGATTCCCATATTTTTAACTCCCCAGGTAGCCAGCAAAAAAAGAACGTTGATGATAATAAGATTTTTTACAACCGGAGGGATATTGTTTAAAACAGGCCTGTAATTCATGAGCTTTCTTTTCTGTTTCTATTTTCTACAATCTTGTATTTTAAATTAAATGCAGTCTCAGCAATTGCCAGACCATTTTAAATTTGCCTTAAAATAACGACATATTGTCACCTGGAAAAACTTTTTTCAATATCTTCTGTCTGAATTATTGTTAAAACCTTTTTCCCGTCGGGCGAAAAATTGGGAGTTGAACAGGCAAACAAATTGTCAATCAGCCGATCTACCTCCTCGGGTTTTAAGTAGGTACCATAATCGAGTGCCGATGCTTTGGCCAGCGAAACAGCAATTTGTTCCCTGGCTTTTTTCCTGGCATCCAATGGCGAATTTTTATATTCTTCCAGTAATTTTTCGATTATCAGTTCAGGAGATGAGACATCCAGAACGCCCGGTGTTCCGCTGATTATAAATGTATTTTTCCCAAATTCACGGATATCAAAACCCAGCGAAAGCAATTCGGAAAGTATACTTTTCAGCAATTCCGCATCGGCGGGATTCAACTCCACAGTTTGAGGAAAAAGTTGTTGCTGGCTTGCCACAGAATCAGATTTTAGCACTTCCATAAATTTCTCAAACAAAATTCGCTCGTGCGCCCGCTTTTGGTCGATAACCATTAACCCCGATTTTACCGGAGTAAGAATATAGCGCTGTTTCAGCTGAAGTATTTTTTTCCCGGTGTATTGTTCCTTCGACTGCCCATATAAATCATCGGAATTACCGGAACCAAAATGTATCTGCCGGTTTTTTGGCGGTGCCTCATTTTCAGCTTCCTTATACAAATCTTCCCAATGATCCAGGTTGGCTTTTCCGGTTCTGAATTCCTTATTGCCAAACGAAACGGCTGACTTTTCAGTATCAAAGGGATTATACGAAGGATTTACCCTGATTTCCGGAAAAGAAACCCCCGAAGAATCTTTTTTGGGAACAGGAATGTCGATGTTTCCGTTTTGATCAAAATCGATGGAGGGAACAACATTGTGTTTTCCAAGCGATTCGCGAACCGCAGCATGAATGATTTGCCAGATAGCACGATCATTTTCAAATTTAATTTCAGTCTTTGTTGGGTGAACATTGATGTCGATATTGGCCGGGTCCAGTTCAAAAAACAAAAAATAGGAAGGAAAAGTATCGGCAGGGAGGAGTTTTTCGTAAGCCTGCATCACCGCTTTATGAAAATAGGGATGCCGTATAAACCGGCCGTTTACAAAAAAGAACTGTTCTCCTGCGGTTTTTCTGGCGTATTTGGGTTGCCCCACAAAACCATGAATTTTTAATAGGCTGGTTTCTTCCTTTACCGGAACCAAACTCTGGTTGATACTTTTTCCAAACACATCCACTATTCGTTTTCTGTAGTTGGTTTTGGGCAGTTCGTAAAGCGGTGAATTGTTATGAAAAAAAGAAATTTTTATTCCGGGGTTGGGTATGGCAATTCGCTGGATTTCGTAAATAATGTGTTTTAGTTCGGTGGTGGCAGCTTTTAAAAATTTCCGGCGTGCCGGAACATTAAAAAAGAGGTTTTTAATGGTAAAGCTGGTGCCGTTTGTGCTGGCTACAGCTTCCTGTTTTTTTACTTCCGAGCCTATAATGTGAATAAAAGTGCCCACTTCATCTTCGGTCCTTTTGGTTTTAAGTTCCACATCGGCAATGGCCGCAATTGAAGCAAGCGCCTCGCCTCTGAAACCCATGGTGCGGATGTGGAAAAGGTCGTTGGCCGAATTGATTTTTGAGGTGGCGTGACGTTCAAAAGCCATCCGGGCATCGGTAGGCGACATACCGCTCCCATTATCACTTATCATGATCAGGGTTTTCCCGGCTTCTTTTGCATGGATGACTATTTCGGTAGCCCCTGCATCAAGCGCATTTTCAACCAGCTCTTTTACCACTGAGGCGGGTCGCTGGATAACTTCGCCGGCGGCAATCTGATTGGCTACCGAATCGGGTAATAACTGTATTATATCGCTCACTAAAACGTAAAATCAGAATAAAAAAATAAATAAAAAATCAGGGTCAGAATCAGGATTAAAATAATCAACCTGGTGTTGGAACTCTTTCTGGCTTTTTCTGACGATTTTGCCTGCCAGCCTTGTGCGCGTCTGAATTGTCCTTTAACATTCGGACGAAAAGCCTTCCCATTGTCAGCCTTTTTTTCCGCAATTCCCAACTCTTCCTTTATTCTTCTTTCCCGTTCATCCCGCTCTTCCTGATCCGGATCATGGAACCTCGGTGTTATGTGGAACCTTTTGGCTCCGGGTGTATAAAAAAATTTCCCTATCATAACTTTTAATTCTGTGTACAAAGATAAGGTTTATTCTACAAATATTATTCCGCCGGCAAGGTGGGCGGCCAACCTGAATTAAAATGATTTTTCAAGAATGGTTGTCAACTCAACATCATCGAGAAGCACCGGATTTCCTTTCATGCTGCTCGACACTTTCGCCTTTTGAAGCAGTTCAGGGAAATCGGTCCTGGAAATTCCAAATTCCGACAACCGCGGAATGTTTATGTCTTCAATCAGCTTTTTTACCCATTCGATTCCGTCTTCGGCCCTGGCCATATTGTCGCCGGTTAAAATACGGGCCAAAATGTCATATCTTTTTAACGGTTCTTTCAGCTTTCTCATTTTTACCGCTCCAATATTTACTTCCATTACAGCTGGCAAAAGACAGGCGCAAACTGCGCCGTGGGCCACCGGATACATTCCTCCCACGGGCCCCGCAAAACCATGAACTGCCCCCAGTTTTACATTTGCCAGAGCCATTCCTCCCAGCATACTGGCCAATGCCATATTTTCTCGCGCCTGTAAATCGGTTCCGTTTTTATACGCTCTTTCCAGCGAAGTTGAAATCCGTTCCATGCCTTCCCTGCAAAACAAATCGATAAACGGATTTGCCTGGTTTGAAACAAAAGTCTCGAGCAAATGCGTTAATGCATCAACGCCGGTGCTGGCGGTGAGTTCAGGTGGCATTGTGTGTGTTAACACCGGATCGATCAATGCAACACCGGGATACATTTTATTGCTCCGCAAACTCACCTTTACTTTGTGTTCGGTTGATTTTATAACCGCATTTTTAGTCACCTCGGCTCCGGTTCCCGATGTAGTTGGTACCGCAATACATGGAAGCGGATCTTCACTCAGGCTTTTTCCCTGGCCAATTACCTCGAGGTAATCTTCCAGTTCGCCCCTGTTCAGCACCATTGCTGCAATGGCTTTTGCGCTGTCGATTACACTTCCGCCTCCAAAACCAACCACCACGTTGCATCCTTTTACACGCGCCATATTGATTCCTTCCCCAATACTTTTGGTGGTTGGTTCTGTGCCGACAGAAAAAATTTCCACCTTGCAATCCCTCTTCCTGATTTTGGCAACGGCCTTCTCTGCGCGCGCTGTATTTCTCCCGGTAACCAGCAGAATGTTATTTCCCATCAGGGAAATTATATCGGGTAATTTTTCAACTGAATTGTTCCCAAAAATAATGCGCGTGGCTGTGGCAAATTCAAAATTTACATTCATACCATTTAAATTATCAAATCCTGACCGTCAAATAATCATACATTTCAGGTTCAAAAACCGGAATTTTCAGAACCCTTTTTTTGTACCATAAAAACCCGTTGTTAGCGGATATTGGCCGTTTGTATTTTCAAACCACAATTCTAATCCCACCCCATTTCGTTGGGGTACACATTAAAAAACCTGAGAGCCGAACGTGGTTCAGCCATCATGTCGGCCACTGTGTCGCGCCATTTTTTATAGTGGGCTGTTTCTTTGTGTTTTGCCGGATCATCAGCGGTGCGATACACTTCAACCAGCACAAACCGTGTTGGATCGTCCTGTTGCTGCACCACATCAAAACGGGCAATACCCGGTTCTGCAATACTGTTTTCGGCATTTTCAACGGTTGCCCTCTTAAAATCTTCCACCCGGTCTTCTTTTACATGAACAAATACGTGAACGATAAACATAATGCTGCTATTTTAAAATATAATGTATACAAATTTAAAAAAGTGAAATGGTTTCCTCCCTTTTTTAAAAAACGAATTCGTTATTCCGTTCGGATTAAGCTTCCCGGAAGGTTATTATATGAAAATGAGTAAAATGAACCAGCAACAGATTTATACTTTCATAAGAGCATTGAGAGTATTTCCTGACTTTTTTCAGAAAAGAATTACAAATTTGGCGAATTCACAGCAAAAGAATCAGCGCTTCATAATTCCGTAACACATAATTTTCAGGATTATGTCCACACTTCGCTCCAGGTTAACATTTCCGTAATTTCCGGCAGAAAGTGGCATTTCCAGCCCTTTTATGGCGGTGGTAATTCCGATGGCTGCCAGGTTGAAATCGTAAATTTCAAACTCGTTTTTCCGGACACCTTCAATCAAAATACGTTTAATCATCCGTATTTCGTCCTGCTCGTATTTATGTTTTATTTCTTCAATAAAATCAACCGCGGTAACATCGCTTTCAATGGCATGGTAAAAATTGGCCAGGCTCCGGAAAGTGGACAGTTTGGTAAGAATATAATCACGCAGTTTATCCACAGGGTCGGTATTTCGGTTGATTACAATTTCCAGTTCGTGGGCCAGAATATCAACCTCTTTCATAATTACCGCCTGAAAAAGGTCTTCCTTGCTTTTAAAATAGTAATAAAGCGAGCTTTTCCCTTTTCTTACTGCATTTGCAATATCGTCGAGTGTGGTTTTTTTGTAGCCGTATTTGCTAAAAATTTCACGGGCAATTTTTAAGATGGTCTCCCTGTTTTGGTCTTTTTTATTGCCGTTTTCCTGGTTGATTTGCATTTTTTTGTCTGTTATATTGACATTAAGAAAGGTAGCAAATATAACGATTTATTTTACCCGCTGAAATGTTTTTGAATTTTTTACTTTTACAGACGACACCACCGCGTTCTTCCCAAAACCTGCTTAAATAGTTGATATTATATTATTTAATATTCGAAAGAACCGCAATCCTATGTTTCTTCCAAAAGGAAATCGAGTTGTTTTTTCTCCAGGTTTGTGCGCCATATTTTTACTGTCACATCGTCGCCCAACTGGTATTTTTTGTGTTTATGCCGGCCAACCAGTGCATAGTTTCTCTCATCGAAAATATAAAAATCGTCATCCAGTTCGCGAATGGGCACCATTCCTTCAATTTTATTTTCCAGTTCAACATAAATTCCCCAGTCGGTAATTCCGGAAATAACACCCGGGTAAATTTTCCCGATGTGATCCTGCATAAATTCCACCTGTTTATACTTTATCGAGGCTCTTTC
>JAFGDX010000196.1 GCA_016931875.1 Prolixibacteraceae bacterium | reverse complement strand
TTTGCAGCAATTTCTGTCTATGTCGCCCAAAATGACCATTTATGGAAAATCTTTTGGAACTGTAAATCATGTTTCCACTTTTAATATGGCTGTTTTTAACCACGAACTTGCGCATTCCGTTATTGCCCGTAAAGTTGGCCTTCAACCCAATAGTTTTTTTTGCGAGGGATTTGCGGTTTATACCGGATATTTATTTAAAGACAACACTTATTCAAATGATTTGGATTCTGCAAAAATCCACCTCGAATTGCTTACTGAAGATGCAATTACGGGAGATGATCACCGGTTTTATTCCTTGCCTCCGTTGTACCCTGTTTCGGGCGTTTTTACCCGCTTTATTATCGATAAAATTGGCATCGAAACATTTAAGAAAATTTATGAGCAGGAAAATATTGAGAAAGCTTTTTCAGACAGCGGGTTTCCATTGCCCGGTTTAATCGCTGAATTTAAAAAAGATATCGGAGAATAATATATCAAGAGATAATTGGTCTGGTGCGTAACGATAGAATCAGCAAAATAAAAAGATGAACACAGAAATTATAATAATCTACGAATCCATTTACAATGGAAATACGGAGAAAATAGCCCGAGCAATGGCACAAAAACTGGGATGCCGGTATATTCGTCCAAAGCAGATACTTACCGAAGATTTAACCAAGTATAAAGTCATCGGATTTGGTTCGGGCATTTATTTTGGGACTCATCATCCGACAATTTTCGAAGTGGTCGAAAAACTCGAACAACACACGCAGGATGTTTTTATTTTCTCCAGCAGGGGAGCACCGGTTTTGGGGAAATATCACTCCGGACTTAAAAACGCGCTGCAGAAAAAAGGGAAGAATATTTTGGGCGAATTCTCTGTTCGGGGTTACGATGAGACCGGGCCATGGTTAATTATTGGCGGAGGAAATATAGGAAAACCCAATGAAAGCGACCTTAAAAAAGCTGGACAATTTGTTTCGAAAACGCTGGCAGAACATTGTATAGCTGATCCATACAAAGAGATAAAAACGAAATTACCGGTAAAAGAGGGTCAGCCTAATACTTATTCATTTATGGATAATGGAACTCCCGTGATTTTGAAAGGCGATTTTGTAACCATCAATCAAACCTCTTGCACAGGGTGCATGAAATGTGCCAGAGTATGCCCGCTGCAGGTTATTCAAATGGAAGATTCAAAAGCAACTCCTGTAAATGAACTCGATTGTACCTTGTGCCGATTGTGTATTCAAAATTGTGTCGAAAGAGCCATAACACTTCATTATTCCTGGCGTGATGCTATAAAAGTGGCCAAAAGACACGGGAAAAGAGTTTCACTTTAAGTTGCACTTCCATGAAATCAAAATCGCTAAAATTATTGGCCGCTACATTTATTGCCAGTGGCGTTTGGGATACAATCGCCGCAATCATGTACCTGTTTTTTATTGGCGATGGCCGCAAAATCGATAATCCGGCAGTTCATTCGTTTTACACCATTTTTCTGGGTTCGTTTTTTATTTGCTTTGCTTATTTGCAATTTTTATCGGCATTGAACATTAATCGATATATTTTTAATGTGGGGTGTTTGATTATTGGCAGGATATTCTATGTCATTCAGTTGTATTACTTTATCAGTTTTGTCGAAGGTTTTCCTTCAACTTTTCTGATGACAGGTATTATTGATGGAACATTCGTCATTTTATATCTCATTTTTGCTCTTAAAAGCGGGTTTGGATTTCGTGATTTGTTTCTTCCAAATAAAGCAGATTGACATTGAATTAAAAATGAGCTTGCAAGACTGCATGAAATAAAAATCACAAGCCCATCGTTTTTCCCTATTTCTTTAAAGAATCAGAATGTTCAGCCTAAAAAATACTTTTTACTGATTTTACAGGAAAACGGAAGGCTAAAATCAAATAAAGGATTCATTATGGACATGATCTATAAATTAGGTTGCAACTTCCAACTGTCAGGGGAGCCACACAGGACAAGAGGTCATTTTCGACCTCTTTTTTGTGCCCGATTTTTTGAAAACCTTGCTGGCATTGAGAATCTCAACACAGAACAATTCAAATTTATGGTGAAATAATTATTGGGATTAACTTACTCCGTTAGCCACATGCTGAGAAATAAATATTTCCCGATAAATAAACTGTAGCTTTTCCAGAAAGTTTAAAGTAAGGATACTACCCTCTGAATACTCTTAAAATTGAACAAGCGCGTAAATTTTGTATTCAAAGGAAATAAATACGTCCCGAAAAAACATACTGACAAGGGAAGCAAAGTTGGTTCTCAGGGAGGAACTTTCAAAAAAAGGAGTCAGTTAAAATTTCTGCGCTCCTTTTTTAAAGTACAAATTTATGAAAAGAGAATTATTTCAGATTTGGCATTTGGTGGCGGGCAATCACATAACTTTGGTTAAAAGCATCTGTCCACCAGTTGGCATTTGCATACTGATGGCCGGGTTCATTAAAATCCGGTTCATTCAAATTGTTGGTTCTTTCGTAATCGTACCAGGGCATAAAATACGACCAGTTTGCACCCGCCTCCCATTGCGATGAAATTATGGCTGTATTTCCCAGTTCGCTTAGTGCAACCATTTTATTCGGATATCTGTTCTGAATCGATAAAAACTCTTCAGCAATTGCATTGGCATCGGAATGGTTATAGATATCTCGTCCGATCATATCCACATATTCATCGCCCGGATAAAATTCATGGTCGCCGGTTTGAGTTGTCCAAACCCAGATAAGGTTATTCAGCCCCTGATTATTAAAATAATCGAACATGTATTTCCACAATTTTTTATAGGCTTCGGCTCCGTCGGCTCCCCACCAGAACCAGGCTGTTCCTCCTGTGAATTCATAAATATTTCCGGCAGCTTCGTGCAGCGGTCTCCAGATTACCGGGATATTTTTTTCCTGTAATAGTTGAAGGTACCCAGCAATTTTTTTCAAATCGGCTTTTACTATTTCGTTTTCCCAGCTTCCTTCAACTGTGGCGTTTGATGCCCGGAAGGAGGTCTGGTCCGCATAAAAATAATATTCATCAGAACCCTGGGAAGCAGGAACATTCCAATGCCATCCCGCGCCCACAAGTCCGTTGTTGTTCCACCAGTCCTCAATAAAACCGGTATCGGAATAATCAATCCAGCTGGCCGGTGAATGGGGAAGGTGAATAAAATCGAAGGTAGCCATGGCCGGATATTTACCGGTTTGTTGTTTTACCCATTCGGCTTCGTTAAGATTCCAGCTTACGTTGGCCATCACAGAAGATAGCAGTTTTTGGCCATAATTTTCTTTCAAAAAATGATACACATTTACTGCTTCTTTCGAAGGATTGGGTGTTGCCAGGGTTGAACTGATGTTGACCGGGTGCCGGATTTTTGTTGAAAACGAAAACGAAAATTCTTCTGCATAGTTTTTTGCCAAATCAAGTATGGAAATTCCTGAAACAGAAACCGTATAATCTGTATTTTCTTGCAAAGCAGCATTGATAAATAGTTGGGAACCACCTGTATTTGCATCAACCGTTTTATTGTTCACCGTAATTTGATGCGAATTTCCCAGCATTATCGTTTCACTGTATGTTATAATAATTTCAACAGGCAGCTGAACTCCGGATGCCTCATTTGAAGGTTGCGTGTTTACCACCACTGGCGGAGTATTGTCGATAATGTCTTCCCTGTCGTTGGTTTTTTCGCAAGCCCCAATGCCGGCAACTACAAGCAGTCCCAATATAAATCCGGTTAATTTCATAAAAAGGAAAAAAGGATAGCCTTCTTTTTTACAGAAGACTATCCGGTATATAATTAAAGCTCTGGTTATTTCGGATCAAAACGCAGGTTGTCCAGACTTACACCGGCCGGAACAACTCCGCCAAACAAACCATTGGTTCCTGATGACAAATCGAATGTACCGGTTAATCCCCAGGTGCTCACCGGAACGGTAACCGTAACCCAGTCGCCACCAGTGGTAGCCGGAAACAGGTTTGCTCCGTACCAGTAATTCCACTGGTCGGCAAAAACAAACTGAAGTTGTGCATTTTCGGCGCCGGTAACTCCTTCTTCAATCCGGATGTCAAATTTCAACACATAGTTTTCAATATTATTGATTACGGGTGCCGGAGCTCCGTTGGCCTGGTGGTTACAGTTAAGTATCCATCCGTCAAGCGCACCGTTCACTCTGATGAATATATTTCCACCCTCGTTTAGAATTTCGGTATTTCCGCTCCAGCCCGAATCCCAGTATCCGTCATGGTCGCCGTGTTTTTCAAAATCCATTACAATAATGGTTTCGCTGGTAATCGGGTCGGTTCCTCCAATAAAAATTTCAGGCGATAAACCCTGTTCGCCTTCATATGTAATGATGGTAATATTTCCGTACCCTTTTTCAACATCCACAGGAATGTATACCTGAACCATCTCGTCGGTTTTTATTCCGTATGCCGTTGCTTTAATATCTCCCGGGAAGATAAGTTCCTTAATCAGCAACAGGTTGGTTCCTTGTATGGTAAGTATCTCACCCGGAGTGCCTTTGGGTTCGGCAAATCCGGTAATTTCGGGCAGGTTGGCTGTAACTGTAATTTCGGAAGGTGAAGAAACCCGGATTCCGTTTTTTGCTACCAGCTGAATGGGCCCGCTTGAGGCACCAACCGGAACGGTAACCTGCAACTGGGTTTCGGTTTGCGATTCAATCGTTCCC
>JAFGDX010000195.1 GCA_016931875.1 Prolixibacteraceae bacterium | reverse complement strand
CTGATAACGGATGATTATTTTTAATGTATTTTTGAATCGGAACTTAATTTTTTATATTCATAAATAGTTGTTTCTAAGATATGAAAACGTGCAAAGAAGTTTGTTTTTTGCTTTTTGAACAAACAATCGGGCTGTCAGGTAAGTTGAACAGAAATTAAATATATGGTATCATTAATCTTCTTTTTTATTGTATCCATAATTGTATCATTTTTATGTTCAATTTGGGAAGCGGTGTTACTCAGCGTAACTCCTTCGTATGTAAGCCGGATGGAAAATGAAAAACCACACGTAGGAAAATTGCTGAACCAGTTTAAGGTTGACATTGACAGGCCTCTCGCTGCCATTCTAACACTAAATACTGTTGCTCACACGGTTGGCGCTATCGGGGTTGGAATACAGGCCGGGAAATTATTCGGGACCAATCATCTTGATTTGCAATTGTTTGAAATTACCTACGAATCGCTGGTAGCAGGATTAATGACACTGGCCATTTTAATTCTTTCCGAAATCATACCCAAAACTCTGGGTGCAAGTTACTGGAAAGTATTAACTCCGTTCACCGTACGTTCGTTAAAAGGATTACTTTTTGTTTTGGCACCCTTTGTTTGGTTGAGCAAATGGATAACCCGCCTGATAAAAACGGAAAACGGGCGAAGTGTGTTCAGCCGTGCCGATTTTGCCGCCATGGCCGATGCCGGGTTAAAAAGCGGCGCGCTGGATAAAGATGAAAAATCAATTATTCAGAATTTATTACGACTTGAAAACCTGAAAGTAAAAGACATTATGACACCCCGGTCGGTAGTGTTGATTTTGGATGAGGATATGACGATGACCGAAATTTATAATGAAATAAGACCGCTTCAGTTTTCACGCATTCCTGTGTATAAAGACCAACCCGACAACATTACAGGTTTAATCCTGAAAGACAAAATACTGGAAAACCTGGCCGAAGATCAGCACACAGTAAAAGCAACTGAGATTAAACGCGATATTTTGTTTGTTGAAGATGATTTTACGGTTTCAAAACTAATGGACACGCTGATTCTCAGCAGGCAGCACCTGGCGATGGTGGCCGACAAATTTGGGACCGTGGTGGGGCTGGTTACAATGGAAGATTTATTTGAAACTTTGCTGGGGTTGGAAATAGTTGATGAATCGGACAAAGTGGAAGACCTGCAAAAGTACGCCCGCGAAAACTGGCAGAAACGTACCGGGAAACAAGGTTTGTAGAACCATTTGTTCATCAAATTGCTGTTTTGTTAAACCGAACATTTGGTTATTTGTTGTTGAGAAGTAGTGAACTTGGAAACTTGAAATGACTTGTCAGAATAAAAATCCTTAAAATAAAATACGATGAAAAAAATATGGGTACTGTTGGTTTTTATTCCAGCTGCTTTGTTTTCGCAAAACGATGCTGATACGACAAAACTATGGAAAACAGGGGGTGTTTTTACTTTTAATTTTTCACAGGTTTCGTTAACCAACTGGGCTGCAGGTGGAAAAAGCTCAGCTTCCGGAATTTTTATGGTAAACACGTTTGCCAACTATAAAAAAGAAAAAATTAGCTGGGATAATACGATTGACCTGAGTTACGGCTTTTTAAAAGAAAAAGACAAAAACCCCGTGAAATCGGATGATAAAATCGATTTTTCCTCCAAACTGGGTTTGGCAGCTACTCAGAAATGGAATTATTCCGGGCTGCTTAATTTTAAATCGCAGTTTGCTCCCGGTTATAATTATCCGAATACCGATGATGCCATCTCAAAATTTTTGGCACCTGGTTATATGAATCTGGCGTTGGGTATGGATTATAAAACAGAAAACATATCGGTTTTTCTGTCGCCGCTTACCGGAAAATTTACTTTTGTAACGGATGATGCTCTTTCTGATGCAGGCGCTTTTGGTGTTGACCCGGGCGAAAAAATGCGCAGTGAATTAGGTGCATTTGTAAAATTTGAAGGAAAAACGCCGCTGGTTAAAAATGTGGATTTACAAACCAAACTCGATTTGTTTTCAAATTACCTGCATAATCCGCAGAATATTGATGTGGACTGGAAAGTGCTGATCAATATGAAAATCAACGAGTTTCTTTCGGCCAATCTTGTTTCGCATGTTATTTACGATGATGATATTGACATTGCAGTGGATAACAACGGCGACGGAACTACTGATGAAACCGGGCCTCGCATTCAGTTTATGGAAATGTTTGGCGTTGGGTTGTCGTATAAATTCTGATATTGAAAAACAATAGTGATATGAACTTGTAACCGTTCCGTAGAAATATGCGAACGGTTTTTTGTTTTATATGTTGGGCAACTGCAAAAACGAAACAATAAAAAACTCCTGCAAAAACAGGAGTTTTGATTTAACGGGGAAGTTTTACTGATAATAAATTTTATTCAACTAATTTTTCAACATCTTCTTCTGAATCAGGAACAACAAATTTGTCCGATTCTCTTCTGACTTTCTCGAAATCAAGGGTTTTTCGGGCAGCTTTAACCACAATTCCAATTACAAACTTAAAAACAAAGTGTTCTGCAGCTTCCGGCAAATACGGAATGTCGATTTTTTCGTTGGCCAGTTGGGTAAGCCTTCTTACCAGGCGCTTGGCCTCTTTTTCATCAATTCCCATATCGGTGCTGCGAATCAAATCGTAAAATTCGTTGGGCAAATGGTCATACAAAAAGGTATCTATGGTCAGAATAATTTTTACAAAAATTTTGTCCTCTCTGGTTTCAGAAATCAGAGGAACATTGATTCTGTTATTTAACCGCTGGGCTAAATCTTTCACCTCTTCCATGGTCATTTTGGTTCTTTTTATCGGTTTGGCGTAAAAGTCGCTTAATAGCGCTTTAAATTCATCTGTTGTTAATTCTGTTAGTACTGTTGGCATGATACTTTCTTTTTAAGGTTATTAAAATCTGTTTTGTAAAACTTATGACTGAAAGAGAGATTCAAGCAAATCCCGGGTTTCAGCGTTGTAAATCCCGTCAATTGTCAGATTCGGTTGGCGTGTTTGTAATTCTTTCACTCCCGTTTCGGTTTTTGAACCAAAAGCGCCGTCGGAGGTGCCCACATCGATTCTTAAAAGTTTTAACGCATCCTGAAGCGCCACCACGGCAGTTCCGCGGCTCCCGCTGGCGAGGGTTGGTTCAGGAATTATTAGTTTTGTTACCGGCGCCAAACGTTGATATGCTAGGACCGTATTCAGCCGGTAAGCCGAAACCGATACGCGGTTGCCCTGGTTGCCACCCAAACAGTACACGCGTTTTTTATCGGGCGAAATGCCGAGAAAAAAACCTACATGGCCTTTCCACGACTGCGGACTTTCGCGCCAGAAAACAACCACATCGCCGGGTTCGGGGGTGGTCACTTTTTCGCCTACATTTAACCACGAACGGGCATTGGCTTTTCCGGAATGTTGTAACCCGGCTTTCCAGGCTACCCAGTTTACAAAGGTGCTGCACCAGGCAATTTCGTCGCTGGTGATGCCTTTTATTCCCACTTCATTTGCATATTTAAGTACCTCCGGGTTGTCTTCGTTTCCTACTGTTTCTTCGGTACCTAACTCATTAAACGCAATTTTTAACAGGGCTTCCATATGTTTCTTTTTTTATGATGAATAAATAATGTTACTTTTTTATACCCAGAAAACGTTCCGGATTTACGGATGCGATAACATCGAAATCGTTGTCAAAGGCTTGCTGAAAATCGGCGAAGTATTGTTCCATGGTTGGGCCAAAAAACTGGGCCAGAAAAAAATCGGAACCATAGAGTATTTTTGATTTTTCGTAGTCAGAAAGTTTGTCAAAAGAACTTCTTTTTACTTCTGCGAGTTCTGTTTTTATTGAAAATACCGGTTGGGGTGAATTATCTCCCGGCAAATTAACCAGTATTCCTTCCGAGAAACACGATAAATCAGTATAGGCGTTCGGATATTCGGGCTTTTTAACAATATCAAAAATAGCTTTCGCCCAGTTGTCGATAATGCCGTGATGATACATGATGTTCCAGATTTTGGCCCGCTCGGTAAAAATAATGTTGCTGTTCAGGTATAAAAATTTTCTTTTTGGGGTGTAAATTGACTTTACCCTGTTTTTATCTTCGGGCGTGGCGTTTTTTAATGCCTTTTCAAAAGTGTCGATTTCTATTTTTTGGGGCAGTAAATATTTTACATATTCCAGAATTTGCCCGCTTCCTCCAAAATGTGCAAAATTGATGGTCAGGTCCGGATATTTTTCCATCACCTTTTCCCATATTTTTGGATGATTCAGCAAGAGCGCCCTTTCTTTTATAGCTTCACCTGCTTTAAAACTGAAAAAATCGTATTCAAAATCGTGTTTGTAGTTTTTTACTTCTTCAACCGAACCATTTTTTTTGATGTGCCCGTTGATGATGAGTTTTTTTGAAAGGCAGGCAAACCCGGCATTCGAATTGTGTACGGTTATCGGGATGGCATGTTCCAGGCACAAAGCGTAAACTCCCTGTTGTCCGTCGTTACCCATTAAAACCGGGTCGGTGGGCGAAAATCCGGCCGGAGCATATAATTTTACCCCGGCAAAAAGTGCATTGGGTGCCAGTATTTTTTCGCGTAGCAAATCAATCATTCTGGCGCCCGATTTATATTCCCGTCTCGGATCGACACTAAAAAACGGTTTTACGGTTTTGTATTTTTGAGCCATGTATTCCAGGTCGGCAATTTGCTGGGTGTAGTTCGAATTGTCAAATATTTCGACCTCCTGCTCCGATTTTTTGTCAAACTTTTTTTCAAATTCCTTTAGCCCGTCGCGAATAGGATTTAAAGCATCGCGCAGCGCTTTGTCGCGTATTTTTAGTTTGATAACCGGAAGCAAAAAATATGCGGCTTTAAAAATCCTTTTTATTCGCCGCCGGTAACGTTTGTTGCTGTTTTCGTCGTCATCATTGTCATCGGCATAGGTTAAGTCAAACATCAGCGGGGTGGTAACCACTTTGTCTTTGTACACCTGGTTTAAGGCATCAAAAACCTCTTCGCTGGTATCGCGGGTAACTTTTTCCAGCGTGCGGTTTATGCCGTCAATTTTAAACTTCAGTTCGCTTTCCGAAACTTCGCCGTTTAACATGTCTTTAATGGCAATCAGCGACTGTACAATATTAACCAGCCTTCTTATGATTACATCTTTGTTGAAAATGTGGCAGTGAACGTCGTAGTATGTTTTCATTTTTTGATTTAGTAGATTCCGGGATACAAGTTACTGAAATTCTGAATGAAAGACAATACAACAGACAAAAATGTATTTTTTTTGTTGGAAGGTTTTTATTCAGGCAGTACCGCCCGTTTTCCGGAACTGAAAAATTGAAAAAAGAAACGGGAGGCCCCTGTTTTTCCTTTTTCAAATATTGGTTATCTTTCAGCAATTTAATGATATTCACTTTCAGGAGGTGAAATAATTTCATTTTCCAATAAATAGTAAACCAATGAAACCAAAACAAATTCTCTTTTTTCTGCTCTCAATCTTTTTTATTTCCTGTGCTACCGAGGATGTAAAATGGCCCGAAGTCACGCCGGAGTCGAAACCCTGGACCCGCTGGTGGTGGATGGGAAATGCCGTGGATGAACAAAACCTCACCCGCGAGTTGGAAGAGATGAAACGCGTGGGAATTGGCGGGGTGGAAATTACACCCATTTACGGGGTTAAAGGAGAGGAAGAGCGGTTTATTGAATACCTGTCGCCCGGGTTTGCCGATGCCCTGAATTTTACCATTCAGGAAGCAGGGCGTTTGGGAATGGGCGTTGATTTACCTCCCGGCAGTGGCTGGCGTTGTGGCGGCCCCTTTGTGCCTGAAGAAAATGGATTGTGGTCGTTGCGCATGCATAAGCAGGAGGTGAAAAAAGGCGAAATGGTGGTTTTCCCGGCTGAAGTTGCAGTTGCAGCCGCATCGCTGCTTGATGAAAACAACAAAGTGTCGGTTTTTAATCCTTCTGAAAGTTTTACCGCGCCTGCCAGTGGAACAGTATATTTTGCGGAACGCGTGAAAAACCGCGACATGGTGAAACGGGCTTCCGACGGCGGAAAAGGGTGGGCAATTGATACCTTTAACAAGGAAATTACCAACTGGTACCTCGATGAATTCTGGAAACGACTGGGTGT
>JAFGDX010000194.1 GCA_016931875.1 Prolixibacteraceae bacterium | reverse complement strand
AGCATTACAATATTTCCTTCGGCAGGGTGGTTGGCCATGGAATAGGCACGGAACGTAGGTTCCGGGTTTTTCATATGCAAATCGAACATTCCGAATTTCTCCCACTCGTCGCGGAATTTCTCATCCACATGCATGTTTTTAAAATCAACTTCAATTTTAGGAACATCAATTTGGATGTATCCTCCTGATTTGAAATCGAGGTTTTCACCTTCCGGAAGTTTAACCACAAATTCTTTGATAAATGTGGCCACATTGTTATTTGAAACCACTTCGCACTCCCATTTCTTCACGCCAAGTACTTCCTGCGGAATTTTTATTTTCATGTCTTCCTTTACCTTCACCTGGCAGGCAAGGCGCCAGTTTTCATTTTGTTCCTTGCGGGTAAAAAAACCGGTTTCGGTTGGCAGAATTGACCCTCCGCCATCTTCCACCTGGCAACGGCACATGGCACAGGTACCACCGCCACCACAGGCTGAAGGAAGTAAAATTTTGTTATTCCCAAGCGTGGTTAAAAGTGTATTTCCGGGTTCCGTTTCAATTTCCAAATCGCCTTCGTTGATAGAGACTTTTACAATTCCTGAAGGAGTTAATTTTTTCTTGGCAAAAAGCAAAATGGCAACCAACAGAATAATAATTCCCAGGAATACGGCTACACTGGCAATAACTACAGTGGATTGTAACGATAATAATATCATCTTGTTAATTGATTTTTGGTTTTATAATTTAATTCCTCCAAAGCCCATAAAAGCCAGCCCCATCAAACCGGTAACAATAAAGGTTATACCAAGTCCGCGCAAAGGTGCAGGAACATTTGAATATTCAATTTTTTCCCGGATAGCAGCAATTCCCACAATGGCGAGGAACCAGCCAACACCCGAGCCAATACCGTAAACGGTTGCTTCGCCTACATTAATAAATGCTTTTTGCTGAAGGAAAAGAGACCCCCCCAGAATGGCACAGTTTACAGCAATTAACGGCAGAAAGATTCCCAGCTGGTTGTACAGTACCGGGGCAAATTTCTCAACAATCATTTCAACCAGTTGCACCATTGATGCAATGATGGCAATAAACATGATAAAACGAAGGAAGCTTAAATCCACATTGGCAAAGTCTTCTCCAAGCCAAACCAGGGCGCCTTCGTTTAGAACAAATTTTTCAAGAAGATAGTTAACCGGAACGGTAATTCCCAACACAAAAATTACGGCAATCCCCAACCCGGCGGCGGTGCTTACTTTTTTCGAAACGGCCAGATAAGAGCACATTCCAAAGAAATAAGCAAAAACCATGTTTTCAATAAAAATTGACTTAACAAATATATTAATCAGGTTTTCCATTTTTATTCAAATTTGTGTTAGCAATTAGTTTTCAATTAATTTACGGTTTTTGCTCCGCTGTACCCAGATGATGACTCCAACCACAATCAGGGCCATTGGTGAAAGTACCATTAAACCGTTGTTTTCATAAAATCCGCCATTGGCGATGTACCAGCTCTCGGGGATAATTTTGTAACCGAGCAGTGAGCCTGACCCCAGCAGTTCGCGGAAAAACCCTACGATGATTAAAATTACACCATAGCCGGCTGCATTCCCTATCCCATCAAGAAACGACTGCCACGGGCGGTTTCCAAGGGCAAATGCTTCCAGCCGCCCCATGATAATACAGTTGGTAATAATAAGTCCCACAAAAACCGACAACTGTTTACTAACATCGTAAACATAGGCCTTTAATATTTGGTCGACAAGAATTACCAGCGCCGCAATAACAACCAGCTGAACAATGATTCGAATCCGGTTGGGAATCGTGTTTCTCAAAAGCGAAACAATTACGTTTGCCAGTGCCAGTACTGCTGTAACAGAAATGGCCATTACAATGGATGGTTTTAGCTGTGCTGTTACGGCAAGAGCTGAACAAATCCCCAAAACCTGCACTGTAATAGGATTACTGTCGTTGATTGGGTCGGACAGTAATTTTATATTCTTTTTTGAAAATAATGGTTCACTCATTGCTTATGATTTTTTCTTAATTAAGAATTCTTTGTAGCTGTTAAAGTCGTCCTGAAGCATTTTTTCAAGGCCTTTACTTGTGATAGTTCCACCTGAAATACCATCTACACTGTGTTCCTCGGGAGCAACCTGCCCTGATTTCAATATCAGAATAGAAACCAGATTGCCCGATTCGTCAAAAATGGTTTTCCCTTTGAAAGGCTCTTCAAAAGGAGTGGATGAAATTTCGGCGCCCAGTCCCGGGGTTTCGCCTTCGTGATCGAAGTTGGCACCATAAATGGTATTCATGTCTTCGTTGAGTGAAACATATCCCCAAATCGGGCCCCAAAGCCCTGCACCCCGAACCGGAAGTACATATTTTAATCCGTCTTCGGTCTGACACTCAAATACCGGAAGCACCATATCCTCAGGGTCTTTTGCTCTTTCTTTTTTCAGGTCGGTGGTAAATGCATCGCCTTCTACTTGTTCTCCGTTTACATTCACCACATATTCGTTTACTATTTTCTCTGCATACAATTCTTCTGCATTTTCAGCCGAACTTTCAATGTTAACCGAAGCCAGAATATTTTGTTTCTTTTCAATTTCAACATTTTTCTGTTGACGGGGCTTTAATGCCATTGAAACAGAGGCTAAAACAGCGGCAACCAGGATAACCATAATTGCAGCATATATAAATGTGTAAGTATTACCGTTTCTGTTCATGATCTGTAATTTTAGTTTGCAGAGACTTTGGCCCTTCTTAATCTGCGTTTTACATGTGCACCAACTACATAATGGTCGATGAGAGGGGCAAATGTATTCATCAATAAAATGGCAAGCATCATACCTTCGGGGAAGGCCGGATTAATTACACGGATCAATATGGCAAGAACACCGATAAGGAATCCGTAAATCCATTTTCCTTTTTGAGTTTGTGCGGCGGAAACCGGGTCGGTAGCCATAAACACGGCGCCAAAGGCAAAACCGCCAATAATCAGGTGTTCCCAGAAGGGCAGTTCCATATAGGCGTTTACCGCAAAAATATTCAGGAGCAATCCCATAAATGCGCCTCCAACAACGGTCGAAATCATGATCCTCCAACTGCCAATACCGGTAACAATCAGTATCACGGCTCCCAAAAGAATGGCCAGCGTGGAAGTTTCACCAATCGACCCCGGAATGAATCCGAAAAAAGCATCGGCGACACTAAAATTGATGTCATTTACACTGGTGGCAGCTGCAGCCTGTGCCATGGGGGTTGCCCCCGAAAAGCCATCAACTACCTTGTCGGCATTGTTTAACGAAACCCACACTGTGTCTCCTGACATTTGTGCCGGGTAGGCAAAAAACAGGAATGCACGGGCTACCAGTGCCGGGTTCCAGATGTTCATCCCGGTACCTCCAAATACTTCTTTTCCAAAAATGACCGCAAATGCCGTGGCAAGCGCAATCATCCAGAGCGGAGTTTCAATGGGCATTACCAGCGGAATAAGAATCCCGGAAACCAGGAATCCTTCGTTGATTTCGTGTCCGCGAAGTTGTGCAAAAACAAACTCCAGTCCCAATCCCACAACATATGATACAATAATTACCGGCAGCACTTTTATGAATCCATACAGAAACACCTGTAAAAATCCGGTTGAAGCAAATTCCCCAATGGCTTTAAAGTGTTGATATCCGGTGTTGTACATTCCCATTAAAATGGCAGGAACAAGAGCAAGCACAACAATCGACATGGTACGTTTCAAATCGATATGATCGTGAATATGTGTACCCGATTTGGATGTGCTTTTGGGTACATATAAAAATGTAAAGAATCCGTCGTGAACCGAATGGAGCCAATGGTATTTTGCCCCTTTCTGAACCAGCGGTTCTGTTTTTTCAAAGAAGTTTTTAATGAATTTCATCTCTTACAACTGATTTATGTTTTCAGCAAATAATTAGCCCAATTCTTTTATCATTACATTGATTCCGGTTCGCAAAATGTCCTGCACTTTAATTTTTGATGTACAGGCGTATTCACAAAGTGCAAAATCTTCTTCAATCACTTCGTAAATGCCCAGTTGTTCCATTTTGTCGATATCGTTCACCAGGATTGCTTTTAGCAAGTACACCGGTAAAATGTCCATCGGGACCAGTTTTTCATATTGCCCGCTCAGCACAAATGCCCTTTCGCCACCGTGCAAATTGGCATTCATTTCGTATTCTTTTTTTGGAAATAAACTGGTGAGGAATGTTTTTGAGGCGCTAAACTTGCTGGCACCTAAATGGGCCCATCCCAAAAATTCATAATCATCACCTTCCGGAATAACGGTAACCAGTGAATCATAAAATCCAAGGAAAGTTGGTGGTTTTACCCGGGTTCCGGTAAGCACGTTTCCGCTGATGATACGTTGTTTGTAATCCGCTTTTTTGAGTTTTCCGCCGGTGAAAAAATCAACCGGTGCGCCCAAAACCGTTTGGTAATACCGCGGTTTTTCCACCTCCGAGCCGGCAAGGGCAATGGTTCGTGTAAAATCCACTTTTCCGGTTTCAAACAGGCGGCCAATAAACAGCACATCCTGAACATT
>JAFGDX010000020.1 GCA_016931875.1 Prolixibacteraceae bacterium | reverse complement strand
CGCTCCATTTCAGGGAACAAACGCTGATCGATAGATTTAAAAAGGAAAACTGAGGCGCCAATAAGCAAAAGGCCCGCTGCAATGGAGATTTTCGGATGATGAAATGCTTTTTCCAGTGTCGTGTCAAAGGCCGACTGAAGCTTTTCCAGGAATGAATTTCCTTTCTTCTTGTTTTCCTCATCTTTTACCAATCCTTTTTTAATAAATACAAAATTCAGGTAAGGAACCAACAGAATGGCTACTAAAACTGAAACTCCGAGCGCAATACAAACGACAGCCGGAAGTGGCTGAACAAATTCGCCGGCTGTTCCGGTTAAAAAAACAGAAAGCGGAATGTAAGCCGCACAAATGGCAAGGGTGGCTGTAACAATAGGAGTAACAAGTTCTTTGGCACTTTTTACGGCGGCGTGCCATGGCGAAATTCCATGGTCCAGCTTTTCCACATAATTGTCTATAATAACGATGGAATTGTCCACAATCATCCCCAAAACAATAATCAGGGCAGCCAGCGAAACCGTGTTTAGTTCTACACCAAAAAAGAACATGATGCCAAGTGTAATTAAAACGGAAATGGGAACCGTTACCCCGGCAACCGATGACACCCGAAAAGGAAGTAAAAACATGGTTACCAAAATAACGGCTATAATGGCAATCAGAAATTCCTTCATAAAATTGCTTACCGAGTGGTCCACATATTTTGGAAGTTCCGAAATCCTGGAAACATCGATATCGCCTGAAGTTTGTTTTCTGAAATTTTCAAGCGCCACATTCACATCTCGGCCAAACTGAACAATATTGTTTCCGGGTTGCATTTCCAGCGAAAGCAAAATGGCTGGCTCCTGGTTTTGACGGATGTAATTTTCCGGATCTTCGTACCGGCGTTCAATGGTGGCAATGTCTTTTAAACGAACTACATTGCCGTTTGGATCGGCATAAACAATCTGCTGTGCCAAATCTTTTTCCGATTCAAAATTAGCGGGCAAATGAACCGCCAGATTGGTTTTTTCGTCACTTAAATCTCCCGCATAATTAACCATTCCGTTGGTTTGGTATGAACCAAGCAACGAAAGGGTTTTGATGTTGTATTCATTTAACAATTCCGGTTTTACATCAACATAAATTTTTTCTTTCTGAAGCCCGAAGTGTTTGATTTTTGAAACCGCCGGAATTTTCCGGCATTCGGCTTCCAGTTTTTTAAGTTCCTGTTCCAGTTCCTTGTATCCCAGTTTATCAGAAGACAACGTAATCAACAGTGCGGAGGTGTCGCCAAAATCGGAGTTGGCAACCAGAGCCAAAACACCGGACGGAAGTGTTGCTTTTAGTTCGTTTAATCCGTGGCGTAATTTCGACCAGAACTGGTCGGCATTTTTTACCTCGTCGGTCAATTCAACAAAAAGATACATTACCCCTTCTTTTGACTGTGAATATGTTTTCTCCTTATTAACTTCCTTAAAACCGAAAATGTAATTTTCAACCTTTTGTGTTAATTGCAATTCAACTTCTTCGGAAGATGCTCCGGGATACACACCAACAATAACTCCCTGGCGAATAGTAAATTGCGGAAACTCGTTTCGGGGCATTTTAATTAAAGCAACTACCCCGATTATCATCAAAACAAGAGTAATAATAATTACAATGTTCCGATTCCGCATAGCGGCTTCAATACAGCCGGTTTTTTTTCGTTTCATTTTACCAGGTAATTAAGCTGTTATCCGTCAATTTGTAATTTCCCTCGCAAACAACTTCCTGGCCTTCCGTCAGTCCGGCTAAAATTTCGATATTGGAGCCTACATAATTGCCCGTTTTAACCCCCTGTTGAACTGCTTTTTTATTCACTGAATCGACCAGAAAAACAAAGGCATCTCCGTTTTCATCCTGTGTAACGCTGGAGTAGGGGACCAAAACAATTTTATTATCAGGCTGAAGATGGAGATTTACATCGCAAACCATTCCGGGCTTTAGCTCAAACCCCGGATTGTTCACTTCAATTTTTGCATCGTAAGTACGTGAAAACCTGTCGGCTACCGGACTGATTTTTGTAATTTCCCCTCTATATTGTTTATTCCCCGGTGCAGCAACGAGAATTTCAGCTTTTAATCCTTTTTTTATTTGACTGACTTCGTTTTCAGGAACAGAAATTTTGATATTTACGGTTTTGATATCAACTATTTCCAGTGGTGCTCCGGCTAAATAAACCGATGACATCCCCGGTTCAATATTCCGGTTGCCAATAATTCCGTTTGCCGGTGAAATGAGTTTACATTTTTCAAGGTTATTTTTGGCCAATTCCAGCGATGACTTTGCCTGTGAAAGGTTGGTTTCCATTTCAACCCATTTAATTTCGGGAAGACTCCCCTTTTCGTAGACATGTTTTAAGCGATCGTACGCATCAATAGCCTGCTGATATTTTGACTGTGCTATTTCCAGTAAATTCAGGGCATCGGTTTTGTCAACCGTAGCCAAAAGCTGGCCTTTTTTTACAACATCACCTTCTTCTACCAAAACTTTTTCAACAGTGCCCGAGGTTTTGAAAAGTAACGGAATGGTTTGCGAAGGTTCAACTGTACCGCTGAATGTAAGACACGCCTCATTGTTTTCCAGCCGTACTTTTTGTGTGGTTACCTTAATTCTTTTTTGCTGAGTGGATTGCACTTCCCGACTATTTTCTGAATAGCACCCTGTTAACATGGAAAACAGCAGCGCCGTGTAAACTAGTTTTTTCATGGTCATTCAATTCATTGTTAATTGCAAGAACAAAAAAACTAAATTAGTATTTTAGTCGGTTTTTTACAACCTAAAAACTTACCAGCTTTAACATAAACTTAAAATCAATATAATTAAATATAAAAGAGGCATTGCTTTTTCGGGGTTAAAAAAGATTTCTAACCCGAAAGAGACTAAAAACCAAAAACGGATTGTAGTAGTATTTAAATTAATTTATTTGCCAAATATTTGAGGTATAAACAAATCAGCTGTTTTTTGCAGCCGTTCCAGAGAGAGAGTTCCGTCTTTTGCGATGAAGTAACGAACAGCTCCAAAAAATGCAGCTAAAAAAATTTCGGCAATATAAGGTATATCTTCCCTGTTTATCCGGGTGTATTCTCCGGCATCATAACCGTCTTCCAAAATTCTTACCAGGTACGATCTTTCATAGTCCATCATTTTATCCATAATCTGACTGTTCATTATTTTGGGCAGGTTTTCCTGAACAACGGCGCTGTAAAGATTAATCCGGTTTATTATTTCTTTATGAAATTCGGTGGCATAAGTATTAATTTTATCCAGCATGTTTTTATGTTCTTCTACTTTGTCTTTCACATGCTTCCTCAAATACAGCATTTCAAGCTCCACAACCGACTCAAAAACCTCTTCTTTACTTTTAAAATGATGATATAGTGTACTTTTTGCTTTTCCACAGGCAGCGGCAATCTCATCCATCGTTGTTTTTTTTAATCCATATTGCTGAAAGAGTATCTGTGCCTGGACCAAAATCTCTTCTCTTACCCGGTCTCCTTTTTCGTAGCTCATTCTTAAATAAAAATTTAGGCCAATAAAATTAGATGAAAATACGTTTCGGTCAAATTTTTATAATTTTTTTCCAAGTATCAAAAGTAACTATATCAACCCCGTGCTTTGCCTGTTAACCAACAAAAAAGCCTGACAATCAATTGATCATCAGGCCTTTTGTACCCGGGGCGGGAAT
>JAFGDX010000193.1 GCA_016931875.1 Prolixibacteraceae bacterium | reverse complement strand
CATTACGGTGTTACCACGCCGGTACAACTAAAAACCGGAATCGATCCTCACAATGAAAACATCGAACAGTTCTGGGATGTAAAACCATCATATCAGTCAAACTACGAAGCATTTATTCCTATTCAAAATGGTTGTGACAAGTTTTGTACGTTTTGTGCTGTTCCGTATACCCGGGGGCGCGAGGTTTCCCGTCCGTCGAAAGACATTATTGCCGAGCTTGCACTGCTTGTGGCGCAGGGTTACAAATCGATTACCCTGCTGGGGCAAAATGTGAATTCATACGGACTGGATAAAAAAGGGGAGGAGATGACATTTCCTGAGTTGCTCCGCCAGATTGGTGAAATGGGTATGCGCGTGAAAAAGGAATTCTGGGTTTATTTTACATCGCCTCATCCACGCGACATGACCGACGAGGTGATTGAGGTAATCGCACAATATCCGGTGCTGGCAAAACAGATTCACCTGCCCATGCAAAGCGGCGACGATAAAGTTCTGATTCGTATGAACCGAAAACACAACATGGAAAAATACCGGCATATTGTGCACACCATCCGGCGCCTGATTCCGCAAGCCACGCTGTTTACCGATATCATTGTGGGTTTTACGGGCGAATCCGAAGAACAGTTCGAAAACACCCGGCGCGCTATGGAAGAGTTTAAATTCAATATGTCGTACACAGCCATGTATTCGCCACGCCCCGGCGCAACCAGTCATCGTTGGGATGACGATATTTCGCACGATGAGAAAAAACACCGGCTGCACATTTTGACCGAGGAACTGCGAAAACACAATCTTCCTTACAACAAAAGCCTGGTGGGAAAAACCATGCGTGTGCTGGTGCGTGGAACCGACCGCAAAGAAGGGTTTCTGTCGTCACTAACGGAAGGAAAACTAATTGTTCGTTTTGCTTCGACCGATGAAACCCTTATCGGGCAGTTTGCCGATGTGAAAATTATTTCCGCTTCCGATTTTTCTCTGGAGGGGGAACTTGTAAAAGTGGCGGAGACAGTTGGTTTGTAGAGCTGGAAATTCTACTATGGTTTCCCTCGGATACTTTTAAGTTGAAGATTACTTTGCAATAATGGTATCTTTTAACGACCATAAAATAGACAGTACATCTTTTTGAGTTTCTTCATCAATATTGTGTTTATCAAGCGCGGCAAAAATGTCATTCATTACCTCCATATATTCTGAAGGGTTAATATTCATTCCCTTATGTGTTTCCGGCATATCACGGCCTTTATAAATGGCCGGCCCTCCGCTGCCCGCACTAAAAAAATCTACCGTGTGTTTTTTGATAACAGCCAGATTTTTCGGATCTTCTTTGTAAGGAAGGAATCGCACTTTCACAGCCGGATTATTCATATGATTTTCAACTACATCATCCACAATGCTGGTAATTCCTTCTGTTCCTCCTAATCGTTCAAATAATGTTTTACTCATTTTAATAATTTTAAGTTTTGAAAAGTTTTGGTCTTTTACTGAAAACAGGTTAAAGACTTGTGAACAATACTCTGGTGATTGTTCAGTTTCAAAATTACAACAGATGGATATACCATAGGTATCAATTTTGGTTCAATTGATTGTAATTTTGATTCAATTGTTATATTTTAATTTTCCTGAAATTCAAGATATTCAGTTGGTTTAATTCCATACTTTTTTTGGAAGCATTTGGTAAAATAAGAGGGGCTGCCAAAACCAGTTTCATAAGCTATTTCTGAAATATTTCCTTTTTTTAACCTGAAATACCGAAGTGCTCTGTTTAACCTGAAATCTTTAATAAAAGTATTGGGTGATTTTCCCGTGAGTGAAATTGTTTTCCGATACAATTTCGATTTACTGATGTTAAGAGCTTTGCATAAATCAATTGCATGAAAGTCACTGTTTGTCCAATTATCTTCCAGTTTATCCATAAGCTGATTCATGAATTTTTCTGCATCCGGGTGTAAAGGCTCAACCTCGTTGTTAGTGACAAAATCGCTTATTTTCTCGTTTTGGTAAAGTTCTTTTATTTCGTTGGTTATCATTATTTTTGCCATGGAAATATGGTGTAACCGTTCTGCTGTTTTAACGGTTTCATCAAACAGATTTTTGGCATTGGTTACCGGTGATCCTGCACTTACTCCGGTTTTAAGTTTTATATTATTGAAGTTGTTTTTTTTCTGCCATTCCAGAAAATTATGCTTAACCTTTAACGCACATTTTATGGCTTCAGATACAGATTTAAAACTGACCATAAAATAGTCGTTGGAATGATTTACAACATTTCCATTAAATTCTTTTATTGTAGACAGGGTTGAAAGATTAAATTTTTGTAAGGATACATTAAGAATCTCCTTTTTCAGGTTATGGAATGAGTACGGTTTTATTCCGACTGCCATTATAATACGAAACGCTGGTTCATCAATTATATTTAGTTCTGTGTTGTCAAAATTCTCCGGATCTTCAATTCTTCCCAAAAACGATTCAACAATATTGGCATCGACTTCAATTACCTGATTAGGCACTTCGCCATGTGCATTTTTATGCATGGCTGTTAAGCTTTGTTTATCTGGTGCTTCAATAAGACAAAAGGCTGTTTTTCTTACATCGTCAAACCAATAGGTTAATCCTTTACAGCTATAATTGTGTTGAATTTTCAGATCTTCATGATGAAGTTTGGCAACTACTTCCGCGGTAACATCTTCTGAAACATCGTGTCGGTCCATGTAAATTGGCATAGCACATTATTTTTTAGTTTTCACTCATAAAGTATTTGTGTTTTGAGAGTGGTTCCTGTCCCCAATTTGTCATGGATAATATTTGTAACACTCCAATAATTAACTTGTTCATCAGGAATCGGTTTAGATAAAAATTAAATAATTGGAATTTGCTTTTTCTGAGAGATTTTTTTTAAGATTTCATTCTTTTTATTGTCGTTTCTCTTTGTTGATTTTATTCAGAACAGATTGCAGCCATTTTAACAATATCAAAACGGTTTATGGGTACTAACAGCAATTCTGTTCCAGGCATTGATGGTAATAATTGCCATAATTATTTGAGCCAAATAATTTTCACCAAAATGGACAATGGCTTCTTCGTAAGTTTTGGAGGATAGTCCCCGATGATGAATAAGGGTAACTTCTTCGGTAATTTTTAAAAGCACACGTTCTTCTTCTGTAAAAAGGTCAGTTTCCCGCCAGGCACTTAACAAAAAAATACGTTGTTGTGTTTCGTTGTTTTTCAGCGCCTCTTTGGTGTGCATGTTGATACAAAAAGCACAACCGTTTATTTGTGAGGCTCTTATATAAATTAGGTTCCGGTGTGTTTTGGTAAGTTCGGTTTGTGATAAATACGTTTCGAAAGCAAGCATTGTTTTGTAGGCGCCGGGTTGCAACCGGTCAATTTGAATTCTTTTTTCCATTTCTGTTTTGTTTTTAATGTTTACCACAAATGTCTCACCTTTGTAATGGAAAAAAGTTAAACTGGTTTAAGAAACCATTTTTTTTCTGATTTCACTTAAATATTGCGGTGTGAAACCCAAATACGAAGCAATTAAATATTGCGGAATTCTTTGATTGAATTCGGGGAAATTTTCTTTGAAATGGATGTAAAGTTCTTCACGCGAAAACAGCCGGAAGAACTGTACCCTTAATTGGGCGGCTGCTGTTGCCGTTTGATAAATACATTTAAAATATTCCTGCATTTCGGGGTGTTTTTTTAGCAAAACATCTTCCTCATCCTTTTTGATTCTCAGAATAGTTGAGTTCTCAACTGCCTGGATATAAAATTTTGAAGGCAACCGCCGGTGATAGGAACTCAAATCAGTAATCCACCAGTTTTCAATGGCGAATTCTGTGGTGTGTTCTACACCGTTGTGGCTGATAAAAAACATTCTTAAACAACCTTTCAGTACAAAAAAATTGTATTTGCAAACCTCGTTCATTTCGTGCAGGGTCTGTTTTTTCTTTATTTTAAGAAGTTCAAAAGAATTGAATATCTCACCAAAACCGTTGTCTGCGATTTTTGTAAATTTTAAAATGTGTTTTTTGAATTGTTCTGACATTTTCAGGAGGATTTTGTGTTTAATGAGTTAAAAATAGAAAACTCTTCAGGAAGAGCAAACTGTTTTTTATAAATGATAAAAAAGGATTCCCCAAAACCGGAGAACCCTTTTTCATTTCAAAAAATAATTTTTTTATGTCTCCTCTTCGCCAATTTCTTCGGCTGAAGAGGTAATCCACTTGCGTGTGCCTGTATCCACATAATACAAGGGTTTTTCGTTGCGAAACAAATCGGCCAGGTACACGGCGTCTTCTTTGGGCGGGAACCAGTTTTGGTTTTTCCAGTTCCCATCAAGCTTGTAGTGAAAAATCACCCAGGGCTTGTTGTTGGTCATGTCGTACCGAAGTACATAATTTTCAATTGCATAAACTGCCATAACTTTTTGATTTAAGGTTGGTAATATCAAATAAAAGTTACAAAAATTCAGGAATAATGTCAACACCTGTTTTTTGTTGGAAGAGCGGGATGGAAATTGTGTATCGGAAGGCTCTTTTGTAAATTGTAGTTTTTAGCAGGTGAATGGTATTCTGTAATTCGGAGGTTGCATATTTGTTTTGTTGTTATTGCCCTTTGGTGATTTTCAGATTTTCAAGCATTTAAGTGATATTTTCCGATTTTCTGACCATGTATTTTTGTGTCCACGGGCAAAAAACAAGGCATCTCAAACAGGTGGTACATCGGGTTACATTGATGATTTCTTCGCGCTGCAAACCGGGTTCCCAGTTTTTCCCCAATATGGCTGCACAGGTACAAACATCGATACAAACCCGACAATTTCCGCATTTCGATTTTGTGAGCCGATAAGCAGCGGTTTTTAAAGGGGCATCGGTTAACACGGTGCACATGGAAAGGGCGCTTCCAAATTCACGGGTTACCAGTAGGTTGTGTTTGCCAATCCAACCCAGCCCGGCCAGCAGCGCAATGGTTTTGTGGGGAAGCGGTGTGCGTTTGTTTTCAAAATCGTAAAATCCGCTGTTTGCTATGTTATTTTCCGACTGTGAATAGGCGGCAAACCCCTTTTTTGCAATAAATCCGGCAGTAAAATCAGCCAGTGCATCGGTGAATTTTTCACTGTGTTCGAACTCATCGGTTTGAACAATCTTGGTTTTGATTTTTTCCTGCACATAATTTGGATGGCTGGTGATTTCTGCAAGATACTCTTTTGACAAAATTTTCGCTATCAGAATGGCGGCCGGAAAGTTTTTGTTTTGCTGAACCGGCAAAGCAGAAATATCTGCAAAATAAACAAAATCGGCACCGCGGGATTTTAGTTCGGCCTCTATTTCTTTTTGCAGGTTCATTGTACCAATTTTCAGGATAAAAGTTAGTTTTTGCAGGTGTTTTAATTACAAACTCAATTGAACCAAATCGTTTATTGTAACAGGTGTTGCCAGAATTCTCCGGTTTTTATCAATAATAAATATGGTTGGCGTGGCATAAATGTTATATTCAGTTGCAACCTCACCGTCCCATTCCTGAAAATCGCAAAGATTAAACCACGATTCGATATTGTGTTTCCGAACGGCTTCTTTCCATTCCGTCTCTCCGGTATCAAGCGAAATGGTAATCACTTCCATTGTAGCATTTTCTATTCCCCTGTTTTTCAGAAACGAAATCATTTCGTTACAGTGCGGGCACCAGCTGGCCCAAAACAACAGCAATGTTTTTTCTTTCAAAACCCCGGAAAGGGTTACCGGGTCGCCGTTGATGTCGTTCATAGTAAAATCGGAAACTACAGTTCCGGGCTTCATTTTTTGTGAAAGCAATTTTCTTTCGAGCGTGGTTTTTTCATCGGTCTGGCAGGT
>JAFGDX010000192.1 GCA_016931875.1 Prolixibacteraceae bacterium | reverse complement strand
TGGACGGGAAGACCACCCGGATAACCCAGGCTGCCAATGTTGCGGCATCGCGCGGAATGCTGGTGGTAAACAGCGCCGGAAATGAAGGAGACAATTCCTGGAAATACATTATCGCCCCTTCCGACGGCGACCATGTTATTGGGGTAGGCGCTACCAACAAATTCGGGTTTGCAGCAAGTTTCACTTCTTCAGGCCCCGCCTCCGACGGCGATGTAAAACCCAATCTTTCGGCCATGGGGTGGAACAATTACCTGGTAAGAAGCAACGGCACTTTGGGCTACAACAGCGGAACCTCGTTTGCCGCGCCTGTGCTGGCCGGAATGGCAGCCTGTCTGTGGCAGTCCAGCCCCAACGCCACTGCCGCCGAAATAAAAGAGGCGCTGGAACTAAGCGCCCATCTGTATGAAACACCTGACTCGCTGCTGGGATACGGCATTCCCGATATGAAAACAGCCTATCTTATTCTGAATCCTTCACTGGCGGAAAACAAAACAAAAAACCAACAATGGCAGGCAATGCCTAACCCTTTCACCCACCAACTGTTTCTGAAAAGCACCGGCACGGGATGGGGCGGGAACGTTTTGCTTTCGGTTTATTCCATCGACGGGCGTTTGCTGCACCGCGAAGAAAGAGCCGCCGCTTCACAAATTTTACTCCACAACCTTGCCTCGCTTCCGGCGGGTTTGTTAATTTTAAAAATCGATTCCGAAAAAGGTTCTGAATCGGTAAAACTGAGTAAAATACGGTGAGAATGGAGCAAAAACTTTCACTTTCCGAATTAAATGCACGAATAAAAGATGCGCTGCTGGATGCTTTCCCGTCTACCGTGTGGGTGGTGGCCGAAATCAGTGAATTAAAGGAAAACCGTAGCGGGCATTGTTATCTCGAACTGATTGAAAAAGAGGGAAACGATATTGTGGCTCGCTCGCGGGCCACCATTTGGTCGTACACTTACCGCATGTTGAAACCCTATTTTGAAACCACCACCGGACAACCTTTTACCCAGGGCCTGAAAATTATGGTGCAGACAACCGTCGAATTTCATTCCGCCTACGGACTCAGCCTCAACATCAAAGATATTGACCCCACCTACACCGTGGGCGACCTGGCACTGCAACGCAGTGAAATTATCGAACGACTGCAGAATGAAGGGGTTTTTGGCATGAACAAAGAGTTGGAACTGCCGCTGGTACCGCAAAAAATTGCCGTTATCTCCTCCAGAACCGCTGCCGGGTACCAGGATTTTATCAACCAGCTGGAAAACAACAAACACGGGTTCCGGTTTTACACCCACCTGTTTGAAGCCTACATGCAGGGGGCTGAAGCAGTGCCTTCCATGATTCATTCGCTGGAGCGGATTTTTAGCTATGATACTTTTTTTGATGCCGTGGTCATCATCCGCGGCGGGGGCGCCACTGCCGATTTAAGTTGTTTTGATAATTACGAACTGGCGCTTCATATCACCCAGTTTCCGTTGCCGGTTATTACCGGAATTGGCCATGAAAAGGACGACACCATTATCGATCTGGTGGCACACACCCGTATGAAAACCCCCACCGCCGTGGCCGAATTCCTGATTTCGGGAATGGAACGGTTTTATGAGAAGCTGTTGCAACTCGAAAACGATGTGGTGGTTTTGGTTCGCGAAACACTCGATCTTCAGCAAAACCACCTCGAACAAATGGCTGAAAATCTGCAACACTCGGTTTCTGGTTTTATTCACGATAAAAATCTCCGGCTCATTCGTGTGGGAAATGAATTTCAGCAAAAAACCAACCGTTTCTCTTTTCGCAGAAGTGTGGAATTGAGTAACTTTAAACACGAAGTGAAATCGGCGGTTTCCATGTGGAGCGTAAAAAAGGAAAACCGGCTCAACCAGAAACGCCGCATTTTAAAACGGGTGGCCGGCGAAGTTTTGTTAGAGAAGAAAGCGGGAATACGAAGGCTGGAAGAAGCAGGCATCAGGGAAGCCCGCAATTTCCTTCAAAAAGAAAAAGAAAGGATGAATTTAAACGAAAATACCGTACGTTTGCTCAACCCGGAAAATGTGTTAAAACGCGGGTACACGCTTACTTTAAAAAATGGTAAGATTGTAAAATCGGTACATGATGTGCAGGTGGACGAAACCATTGAAACTCGCTTTACTGACGGAAAAACAGAAAGTAAAATCATAAAAAGAAACAGAGAATGACAGTAAAAAAAATAAGCTACAACGAAGCCATCGCCGAAATTGAAGAAATTCTGGAGAAGATCGAAAATGAAGAACTGGATGTGGACGAGCTGGCTGAAAAAGTAAAACGGGTGTCTGTTTTGTTGAAAATGTGCAAGGATAAATTGCAGAAAACCAACGAGCAGGTGGAACAGATTTTAAACGAAATGGAAGAGTAATCCTAAAATTTTATACAATGGCACATACCGGAGAAATTGTTTTGATTTACACGGGGGGTGAGGTTATCATCCGGCGGCTTGAGGCAGAGCTGCAACAACAAGGTATTCAATCCATCATAAAGGATGGATTTAAACAGGGGCTCGCAGCCGGTTTTGGCGAAGGTGTCCCATCGGCCATCGACCTTTATGTGGCCGCCGAACAGGCTGAACAGGCTCAGGAAATAGTAAAAGCAATAGTGGAAGATTAGGGAGGAAAAAAAATGTATACAAAAGAACAGGTAGCCAAAACCATCGATCATGCGGTTTTAAAACCCGAATTAACCGATGCCGACCTGGTAGAAAACGCCCAAATGTGTATCAAATACGGGGTTTACAGCATGTGTGTAAAACCGTGCGATATCCGGCGGGCCAAATCATTGCTCGAAAACAGCGATGTAAAAGTATCGTGTGTGTTAAGTTTTCCGCACGGGGCCGATGCCATTCCGGTGAAAGC
>JAFGDX010000191.1 GCA_016931875.1 Prolixibacteraceae bacterium | reverse complement strand
TTGCACTCTTCTTTTTCGGGTTTCTTCTTTTTTTGCCTCCGCAACATAATCGGCATATTCCCTTTTACAACCGGGAGTTAACTGGTTAAAAGCACTTTCCAGTTCTTTATTTTCCTGAAAAGCATCCTGCAATTCCGGTGGAATTACCATTGGTTTTTTCCGGTCGGCTTTTATTTCTTTTCCTTTTTTCTGATTTTCAATGGCTTCATTTACATATTCCAAAACCAGTTTATCATCAATTTCACCGGCTGATGAAAAGCGCCATTGCCGCAATGCTTTGGTGGTTCCTTCCTGGGCATTGACCAAAACTCCGGCCTTGTCAGTTAACAAGGCTCCCTGGAAAAACCAAATACCAGCGTACGATTTAAAAGCGCCTATTCCTACTACATTTTTATCATTGATTGTATACACCGGAGCGCCCCATTTTAAGGTTTCCGAAAGTTCGGTTTCTTTTAGGATTTCGCGTAAAATGATTAAAATTTCTTTTCCGTATTTTGCATTCAGAATGTATTCATCAACGGTTTTAAATGATTTCATCGGATTAATTTTTCAGATGTATTTTATGAGTTTTAAAGGGAATTATTTTTTTCTTACAAATAAAGCAACAACGGCCGATGTGATGGCACCCATTAAAATACCGCCAAAAACGCTCTGCATCATGTAGTTGGTTAAATTGAAATATTTGTCTGCCTGCTCAGCATTCATTTTACCCGATTGAATTGCAAATTCGCGTGCGTTGGTGAAAAATTCCGGCGAAATCCATTCAATTGTAATGTATTGGGCCAGCGGGCTCAAAATGGCCACAACAATTGAAATTACCAGACCGGCAATAAAGCCTTGCATCCAGGTCATTTGGTTGGAGTAAAAATTTTTCCGTTTGTCAAGCAATGCAAAAACAAAAACCAGAATAGCCGGAATGGCAAAAAAATTGGTGTACACGGCGTGTTTCGCAATGTGTGTAGTGTGCCACCCAAGGCTTTTTTCAAGCATCATCCAAAGAAGTGAAATCAAAGTAAAAATGACTCCCCATTTCAATTCGATCGCAAATTTTTTCATTTTGTCGGGTTTAAATATTTACTGTATCGAATATAATGTTTTTAAAGGTGGAAAGGTTCACAAAATGAATGATTTACCATCCATTCTGTGAACCCATGCATCATTTTTGTATAAATGATTTTTAAACCTCACGTAATTTCCACTTTCCTTTTCGGAACAGGAAAAGTGCTATAATGGCAAGAAGGCTTTCGGCAGCTACAATTGCTACGCTTGCCCCGGTTAATCCCATGTTCAGAACGATAGCCAGAAAATAGGCCAGCGGAATTTCAAACAACCAGAAACAAATCAGGTTTATGCGGGTAGGAGTGAGGGTGTCGCCACTGCCGTTAAATCCCTGCACCAGAACCATTCCAAGAGCATAAAACAAAAAACCAAAACTGATGATTCGTAATGCCAGTGTTCCGTTTTCCACTACTGCCAAATCAGAGATAAACAAACGGATAAAAAATTCAGGAAAAGCTGCCAGGAAAATGCCTAAAATTCCCATAAAAATCATGTTAACATATCCGGTTATCCAAACCGATCGTTCGGCGCGTTCCGGCTGTTTGGCGCCCAGGTTTTGCCCCACCAGGGTTGATGCTGCATTGCTCAGCCCCCAGGCGGGCAACAAGGCAAAAATTATTATCCGAATGGCAATGGTGTAGCCGGCCAGCGCTTCAGGCCCTGAAACAGCAATAATACGAACCAGTAAAATCCAGCTCGACGTAGCAATCAGGTTCTGAAGTATCCCACCTCCGGAAATTTTTATCAGTTTCAGCATCACACTCACCCTGATTTTCAGACTGTTCCAATAGAGCCGAATCCGGTGCTTTCCCCTGAACAGAAGGTAAAACTGGTATATAACAGCCAAACCGCGCCCCGTGGTAGTTGCTACGGCAGCCCCCGCCAGCCCCATTTCGGGGAAAGGACCGTACCCAAAAATTAAAAGCGGGTCGAGAATAATATTTATTATATTGGCAAACCACATTACGCGCATTGAAATGGCGGCATCGCCTGAACTCCGGAAGACAGCATTAATTATAAACAAAAGCATAATAACCATGTTGCTGCCAAACATAATGGCCGGAAACATATAACCTTCAGCAGCCATGCTTTCGGTTGCACCCATTAATATTAAAAACTCTTTGGCAAACAAAACTCCCGGAACAGCGATGCACAATGAAATAATTACTCCCACCATTATGGCCTGAAATGCCACAACTCCGGCCTGCTTTTTATTCTTTTCGCCAATTCGCCGCGAAACCAGCGCAGTGGTTGCCATACTCAATCCCATGCCAATGGCGTACACAACCGTCATTGCCGATTCGGTGATTCCAACAGTGGCCACTGCATCGGCGCCCAGTTTCGAAACAAAGAAAATATCAACAACGGCAAAAACCGATTCCATCACCATTTCCAGAACCATTGGCACTGCCAGAATAAAAATGGCCTGTCCGAGACTGGATTCGGTGAAATCTCTCTCGGTCCCCGATATGGCTTCCTTTACGTCTCGCCATATCACTTTAAAATCAATATTTCTAAATTTTGCTAAAGACAAAACTTTTATTTTTTTGTCTGACATGATGTGTGAAATTATTTAAAGGGTGAATAAACGACTTGAATTATCTCTCGGAACAGCCCTTAGCAGGGCGGTGTAAACAACCTGATGGTAATGATATTAATGGAGAGCTTCATTGTAGCAGTCTTTTTGTTTGTAATGCTGCAAATATATGGAATATTTTTTTTGAAATTCAAATCGCCTATAAAAAAAAATATAAATATCAGGTAATCTTTTATTGAACAGTATTTTCGAATGAGTTCACAAGCTTTTGGTTTGTTGTTTCAGTAAAACAATCGTGGCAAAATACAACAATGTAGGTGAACGCAGGATTTTTGTGAAAAACCAAAAACATCTTTTATAAATACGAAAAAAAAAAGGGCGTAGGAGCTTAAACGGAAGAAGCAGCACCGGAATCATTTTATTAAACCGGGGTGAACCGATTTACCAAAAGAATGTTACTATTTCAGAAACAAACCATACCGTTGTGATGAAGCAAATAATTTACTTTTCTGCTTTTGTTTTTTTTCTTTTTTCGTGTTCGCAGGGAAATCAATTTTCTGAACCGGTTTCTAAAAAAGTTGCTCCGGAAGAGGTGAAAATTCTTGAAAAACTAAATTTGTCACCAC
Organism: Prolixibacteraceae bacterium; assembly: GCA_016931875.1. Lineage (GTDB taxonomy): Bacteria > Bacteroidota > Bacteroidia > Bacteroidales > Prolixibacteraceae > Draconibacterium. Next base: position 944 of record JAFGDX010000191.1, on the reverse strand, counting down.
CCGATTCGAATACCACATTGAATTATGGAACAGATACAAAACCGTTTTTTGAACGGCTGAATCAATTCCGGAATTTATATCTTGAAAAAAAACCGGAATTTAACCTGGCAGATTTCGAAAATGAATGGGAGAATGTTTCAGCAAAAATCAATCCTTCAACCTTAAATAATGAGGATGCCAAAACATGGTTTGAAATGAATGGCACCTTGCTGCAAATTACCGGAAATGCGCAATACGCCGAAGTGATGGAAAGCATTCTTTTAAATGGATTTCATCCCAAAAACGAGCACGAGTACAAGGAATTTGAGAACCTGGTTTCACCCTATATTTTTACAAAAAATGTGGATCATATTCACGTAAACTTATTTATCCCGGCCGAAATTGATTATGAACATACATTGCACGGGAAGGTAAAAATATGGCAGGAAACCAATTATCCGGAAACAGAAGACATGACCCTGAAATTCAGCATGGAAGCGCGTCGTTATATTGAAGTTTTTGTACGTATTCCTGAATGGGCCGAAGGGGCGACAGTAACTGTAAAAGGCGTTAAATATTTTGCTCCGCCCGGCGACTATGCCTGTATTTCAAAAAAATGGAAAGAAGGTGATGTTGTCGAAATCCATTTCCCCAAAAGCCGGAAGCTTGCGCAGTTATGATTTTGGCGATGCACTCCAGCGCGCCAGTCCGCCCATCGACGTTTCGCGGTAATTGCTTTGTAAATCGATACCAGTATTGTACATGGTTTCCACCACTTCGTCAAAACTAATGCGGTGCCGGCCATCCGACATTAAAGCATATGTATTGTGCGAAACTGCCCGCTCAGCAGCAAACGCGTTTCTTTCAATGCAGGGAATTTGAACCAAACCTGCCACCGGGTCGCACGTTAATCCCAAATGATGTTCCAGTCCCATTTCAGCAGAATATTCAATTTGATAAATGGT
>JAFGDX010000190.1 GCA_016931875.1 Prolixibacteraceae bacterium | reverse complement strand
TTTTACCGACAGAGACAAACTGATGGCCATTCTAACCAATTTAATTAAAAATGCGATTAAATACACTGAAAAAGGAGAAGTGAAGTACGGGTTTGACATTCAAAACGGGCAAATACAATTTTATGTTCATGATACCGGAATTGGCATTGATAAAACGTATCAGAAAAGGATTTTCGAACGGTTTGTACAGGCCGATACAAGCACCACCCGTGCGTATGAAGGGGCAGGTTTAGGCTTGTCAATTACAAAGGCTTATGTTGAAATGCTCAATGGAGAAATAAAATTAATATCGGCTCCCGGAAAAGGCAGCAGGTTTTATGTATCTTTTCCACTTCAAACAGAGGAAAAGTTTAAGCTGGAAAATATTGAAAAAGAGTTCAAAAGCAAAAAAATTATGGATGGAATTAAAGATCTGACTTTGCTTGTTGTTGAAGACGACAAGGTGGGTCGTATATATATGGAAACATTATTCAAAAACCGTTGTAAAAATATTCTTTTTGCGTCCAACGGAGTGGAAGCTGTTGAAATGTGTAAGAACAACAGGAACATTGACCTGATTTTGATGGATATTAAAATGCCTCTGATGGATGGTTATGAAGCCACACAAAAAATAAAATCGATAAATAAGAATATTGTTATTATTGCGCAAACAGCTTTTGCACTGGCCGGTGACGAGGAGAAAGCCCTTGCAGCCGGCTGCGATGATTACATCTCCAAACCCATCAACAAGGAAACCCTTTTTAAGGTGATAAACAAATACTATAAATGTTGAATTGGGAGTGTAATTCAACAAAAAAACCGAAGATTATTCTCTCCGGTTTTTTATCGTTTTTTTGAAATTGTAAATTATTCTTTTTCAATTGTTTGTTTCACTGATTTTTCAGAGAAATAGGCTGCGGCAATTACAATAAACACACCCACAATTGCAATATAAACTCCCCCAGGTATCGGAGCAGGTTCTCCCTGTGCATACGAGTGTAACCCCGACAAATAATAATTCACGCCAAAATAAGTCATTAACACCGAACTGATTCCGAGCAATGCGGCAGCACTAACGGTAAAATTGCCTTTAAACCCCGGGATTTTATGCATGTGCCCGATAAATGTATATACCAGAATGGTAACCAGCGCCCAGGTTTCTTTCGGGTCCCAGCCCCAGTATCGGCCCCACGACTCGTTGGCCCAAACACCCCCTAAAAATGATCCTACTGTTAGCAATAAAAGTCCTATCATCAGGGTAATCTGAATAATGTTAACCAATTCCTTGATTGTGAAGTTTATTCGTAACATGTTGTTTTGGTTTCTGAAAATCATCAGTACAAGGTTCAGCAGTCCGAGCAAGGCACCAATTCCCAGAAAACCATAACTTGATGTAATTACTGCCACGTGCACAATAAGCCAGTACGATTTTAGAACCGGCACCAGGTTGGTAATTTCAGGACTCATCCAGCTCATTCCGGCAACCATTAATGTGAGCCCCGCCAAAACGGTGGTAAGCGAAAGGGTTATTTCCGAGCGGTTCACAAAAATTAAACCACCCAGGCAGGTGGCCCAGCTTATAAAAATCATCGATTCGTACCCGTTGCTCCACGGTGCATGGCCCGAAATATACCAGCGAATTCCCAATCCCGCTGTTTCGGCCAAAAACAAAAGAAAAATAAAAATTACAGCAAGTTGTTTTAACCGCGGGAATTTAATTTTTGGATGAAACAGTGTTACCAGTTGAAGTACAAGCAGGATTAACCCCGTGAACATAAAAATTTTGGAAAGTTTCCCAAAAATATTCAGGTTGTTGTACAGAACTTCTAGTTTTATTTTTGATTTTGAAGGGATGATATGAGAGCCGTATTCCTGTTGGTTATTTTTCAGATTTTGAAGCAACTGGTTTGCCGTGGCCCAATCGTTGCGACTTACAGCTCCAAAATAGGATGAAATCGTACTGCGGGCAAATACCGCGTTTTTTTCTTCCATTTCGTTCGACTCGTTTACCGATACCCATTTTTGGTTTTCGTGACCCGGAACAGGGAAGATTGTTAGGAAGTCGCCGGTAAATACTCCCATGAGTATATTTACACGTTCATCCACATTCATAACCTCTTTGTCGAGTTTGTTTCGCTCGTTGCTGCTTTTTGCATACGCGGCCGAAACCATGGAACTGAGTTTGTAACCGCCCATTTCCCTTGGAGCCACAATCATGTTGAATGAAACGTATTTTCCCGTGGCCCCCAGCATTCTTCTCAATTCAGGGTTGGCAACTTTAATTATCTGAATGGATTTCCATTTTTCAGGATTTGCCTGCATATCCAGAAAAACCTGCGTGGGCGTCAGGCCTTCCCAACTGTTCTTTTTGGCTACTTTGCGTAAAATTTCAGATGCCAGTGTTGAAACCGGTTCAACACGCCCCTGGCGGCTTTGTACCACTAACTCTGCAAATTCTGAGGAGTGATCTTTATCTATTGATCCCTGTGCAAGCGCTTGTGCATTGGATTGGAAAACAAATACAAAGCCAAGAATAAGAACCGCAAGCAATTTTTTCCTTTCTTCCCTGAGTTTTGCCGAAGCGCGCACAAGTGTTTTAAACCGGCTGTTTTTATTGAATAAGGTCAGAATCATTCCCAGGGTCATAATCAGGTATCCAAAATAAGTCACACCGGTTCCGAGTGCATCGTGGTTTACCGAAAGTATTGTCCCTTTTTCATCGGTGTCGTACGACGACTGGAAAAAACGGTATCCCTGGTATTTGAGAATGTTGTTCATAAAAATTCGGAAGGGCTTTTCGAGTTGCCCGTCCTTTAAAACCACTTCGCTGGCATACGAAGAGGGGCTGTTCGAGCCGGGATATCTTTCCAGTTGGAAATCCTCAAGATAAACCGAGAACGGAACTTCAATAATTTTGGAGCCATATGATACAGAAACATCCACTCCGTTAATGGTGGTGGAATATGGCTCGCCAATTTCACCTTTTCTTCCGTAAACAATTAATTCTTTTGAAATCCCGTCAGCCGAAACAATGGTTTGAAGGGCATCGGTTGTGGCCATGCCTTGTTGTTGCTGGTTATAAACCAACTGTGTTTTTCCGTTCATCAAAAATTGTTTTACAGCAAATGTTATATTTCCTGCTGTATAGGCATTTTGGGTGTTTATCTCAATTTTTTGCCCCGCAGGATATGTTTCCGGATTGGTTTGCATCATCCGCGAAACAGAAACAGAGTCAGTTGCCGAGAGAAGAAGCACATTGTTCTCAACCTCAAAATGAATTTGATTGCCGGAACCAGGTGTGTTGAATCCAATTTTTACCCCGTTTACAATTTTTGTATCCCCTTCTTTGAGATTAAAATCAGCACGCTGCATGCCATCTCCAACAGCCATGATGGAAACAATGGGGCCGCCGCTGGGATCGATTACCACCGATTCGGCAGCCGATGGCATATAAAGCAGGTTTTTAACGGTTATTTTTTTTCCGTCAATTTCGATGGTTTCGGAATACCGGTTGGCAGTGTATGGCGAGAACTTCACCTCTTTTTCCTCAACAACAGCCTGATTGCCACTGGTGGCTTTTACCTGAACCACCGTAAAATCGGAAACTATTGTGTTTGACGAGTTTCCTTCGCGAATATGCATGGTTCCTTCATACCCGTGATAGCGGGTAATAACTGCCCCGATGAGTATAACAATAAAGGAAATATGGAAAAGTAACACCGGCCACTTTTTTCTGCTGATGAGTTGGTATTTAAAAACACTTCCGGTAAGATTTATACAAAGCAGCAAAAGTAAGGCTTCAAACCATCTGGAGTTGTATATTAAAATTTTGGCTGTTATGGTGCCAAAGTCGTTTTCAATAAAGGTGGCATATGCTATGGCAATGGCAAAAATTACCAAAAGGATGCCGGTAAAAAGCATTGAAAAAAAGAATGAAACGAATTTTTTCATGATTTATCTAACTATTTTTTATGATTTTGCGAATATTAAACTTTATTCGTGGTTTGCCCAAAATATTTGAATATTTATTTATCTATCTATATGAAAGTAATGGTAAATCTTTAAGAATACCGGGATGGATAGCGGAATTAAAAAAATTCCTTTGTTGAACCAACAAAGGAATTTTTATTCTCGTTCATTTAAAACCCAAAACTAATTTGTAGTAGGATCGTCGTGAGCAATTTTAGCCACATATTCATCAAAATTGAAGCCCTTGAAGGTTGGACTTTCTTCGTTGTGGCACTGAATACATACTTCTTCGGTAGGTAAAATCAGCCCTTTTGACAATGAGAGTTTTTGATTTTTCATAATGGCTGCTGATTTATAAACACTGCCTGGGCCGTGGCACGATTCGCAGGAAACTCCTTCTTCAACTTTTATTGTGGCAACCAAACTTTTGTCGACACTTGCTGCTGTTGAATGGCATTTTAAACATTTCGGATCATTTTTTTCTTCTCCTTTTAATGATTCCATAGCCTTTGCATGCGGCCCTGCTTCCCACTTGTTGAATTGTTCACCTTTGTCGGGTTTGTTATGGCACATTTTACATTTTGCAGCACCAATGTACTTAAAATCCTGCGCCATGGCTGCTGAACTAAAAATAATGGCCAAACCCAATAAAAACATTAATTTTTTCATAATGGTATTCTTTAAAGATTAATATTACTTTTTCAAATTATTCTGTTACACATTCATTTTCTTCTAATAAAGAGCGGTATGGCACATCGAACAAAGTTCGGTTTGCCATGCATCGCCAACATCTGCAGGGTGCTCAAATGCCAATGGCTCAAACGAATCGGCGTATCTC
>JAFGDX010000189.1 GCA_016931875.1 Prolixibacteraceae bacterium | reverse complement strand
GTCTGTTTATTTTCAGAAAGAGTACTCAAATGAGTCAATTTCATCCATTAGCTCTTTCTTTGTTTTTCCCAGCCTGGAAGAAATTTTTTGTAACAAATCTTCTCTCATTATATGTCCCCAATCCAAATCAGCATCGGTTAACTCCGGATATTTATTTCGGAGTTTATCCTTAATGTATTTCCATTGGTTCATATCAAAATTTGTCTCCATTGTTATTTTGTTTAAGTGATTTTTTATAAAACAGAATTCTAAGCAGTACTATAAAAGCAGCTATGGGAAGCAATATATCGATGGTTCTGAATGAATGAAATCCAAAAGTTACGATTGCCCACAGAAGTACCAGCAGGCCTGCAATGATGTAAAGTGAATTTTTCATACTATTAAAATTGTTTGTTTTCTAAGGTATAGTATGGAACTCGCATGTCCCGATTACTATCGGGATTAATTATTCTCTTGGGCGTAAAAATTTTACATGCTCGTTTCATACTGTTATATTTTAGCAACTATTTTACCTTGAAATTTTCAGTAGTTAAAACTACCTGCCGACCAGGATATTGGGTATTTACACCTTCTTCGGTGGTAATAAATATTTTTACGGGTTTATAGGAAGATGCCGTTTCGAGCGATGCGGTATGGCGTTTTGAAAAAAAGCTGGTTGAACTTTTTAACTGTCCCAGGTTTTCGGCATTGCCTTCGTCGGTTTCCATCCATACCACATACGTGGTTTTTGATGCCTGAACCCTTTCTACTTCTGCCAAATCCGAAACTTCAACTTTAATAATGTAATTTTTGTTTTTGTCTTTTTTTACCTTAACATACCCATCAGCTCCAGGAACAACAGTTGAGTTGATGAATGTAAATTTTTTTGCGCATGAGGTGAATGGAAGTATCAGCATTACTGCAAAAACTGTCAGAAAGATGCTTTTTATTGCGATGTTCATTTTTTGCGTTTTCATATTGACTGTGTTTTATATTTCCGCAACTGGCGGAACAGTTGTGAATGATTTTTCACACTGGTAAGTTCGTAACTTCATGGATTAAAAGCATTACACAATTCTGAATAAGACTTACATCATTCACACATTGATAAGACAAATATGGCGCAATACCTCATCTTGTCCCCGATTAATTCATAAATTTGAACAACGGCACCATATTTAAAAAAAGGATATTCTTTTGAAAAGCAGAAACAGCGATATAAAAACGGATCCCGGCAAATTTTGGTTTGCACTCGATAATGCTGCAAAAATATTTCCTGCCATAACCAACAATGAGGTTACTTCAGTAATTCGTTTAACCGCTGTTTTAAAGCACCCCGTAAAAATAAAGCAGCTGCAAAAAGCGATACTACAGGCTGAAAAACGATTTTCCTATTTCAGAGTACAACTCAAAGAAGGATTTTTCTGGTATTACCTTGAACATCTCCCGCAGCACTTCCCCGTTGAAGCAGATGAAAACGTTTGTTGCAGGAAATTCCCCAATGGTGGACTGCTAATAAGATTCCTGGTAAGGAATAATACTATAAATGCAGAGTTTTCGCATGTTTTAACCGATGGGAGCGGAGCACTGGAGTTTTTTAAAGCCGTTCTGGTATTGTATTCCGGTGAATGCAGCGCAAAAATTTCGCCGGAAGTTGAGCTTAACCTTCCAGTTGACCAGATTTCGGAAGAGGAATACGAAGATGCCTACAACCGCTACTTTAAAGCAGAAATTCCGCCAATGGTAAAACGATCCAAAGCTTTTCATCTTCCTTATTCATTAAAATCGATTCCACGTTTTACGGTTCGTAAAGCAATTGTTTCGCTGGAACATATAAAAGAGGTTGCGCGCCGTAAAGAGGTGAGTGTAACGGTTTATCTTACATCGGTTTACCTGTATATCTTGCAGGAAATTTTTGAAGGTTTGAATAAATACAGCACGTATAAAAATAGAAAAAAGCTCCGGATTCAGGTGCCGGTTAATTTGCGTAACATATTCCCGTCGAAAACCATGCGGAATTTTACCTTGTTTGTGATGCCTGAAATTGATTTGCGCCTGGGACATTACTCTTTCGATGAAATTATTAAATCGGTTTATCACCAAACAAAACTGGAAACCGATGAAAAGCTAATCCATAAAAACATTTCAAGAAATGTGGGAAGCGAAAGAAAACTGTTTGTCAGGGGAATTCCGCTTTTTCTGAAAAGTTTAATTCTGCGTATAAAATACTATTCGCTGGGAACAAACCAATACAGCGGAGTGCTTACCAATTTGGGTAAAATAGATTTGCCAGAGGAAACCGGCAGGTTGATTGACTATTTTGTAATGACCCCGCCGCCGCCAAACAAAAGGCTGAAATTGAACTGTGGCGTTGCCGGATTTGGCAATAAGCTGGTGCTGAGTTTTGGCAGCATGACTCAGTCGGTTGAATTTGAAGAAAAGTTTCTTCAGTTTTTGCGCGATCAAAATATTTCGGTTGAATGGGAAACAACTAAATAGAAGGTTATGGTACAATGTCCGAATTGCGGAGTGGAAGCAGAAGAAAATGCCAATTTTTGCTCGTTATGCGGGGAACCATTGCTCGAAAATACTGCAGATAACGGAGCTTTTATAAAATCTGGTAAATTACGAAAGGAAGAAAAACTGCTTACAGATTACCAACAATTAACCGGTTTTCAGAAAAGAAAGATATTATGGCAAATATCCGGGCTGATTCTTATTTCCGGAATGATTGTTATTTTACTCATCGATTTTATTGAAAACAGAACCATTACCTGGTCGAAATACCCGGCAACAATCAGCGTGGTTTTATTTATCAATTTTACGTTGAACACCTTTTTGCGCAAAAAAATTACGCTTATGGTGGTTCTCAGTTTTTTGTCGGTAACCGGGCTGTTTTTCCTGTTCGATTTTTATGCCGGCGATACCGGCTGGGAGATAAAATTGGGAATTCCAATTTTATTGGCTGCTTATTTAACCGTTTTTGTCCTCATTTATTTGGTACAAAAAGCAAAACAAAAAGGCTTGAATATTATCGCTTATTCAATGGTTGCCGCAGGGTTACTTTGCTTTTACACCGAAGG
>JAFGDX010000188.1 GCA_016931875.1 Prolixibacteraceae bacterium | reverse complement strand
GGAATCATAAATTTTCGCTTGTAACAACCGGTTGGGTTATAATAATCCGGAATCAACGGCGGATTGCTTTCAAAAGTCAGGGCAATATTTCTGAACTTCGGATGGCCAAACCCTTCCATTTGCCAGTTTGCCGGAACTTTTATTTCATTCCATTCCGCCACATCAAAACCGGGTTGCCAAAACCCATCGGGCACCTGATCGGGTGTTTCTACCCATTTAAATTTCCAACTGCCGTTCAACAGCCGGTAATTTTCGTTGCGCTCCGTTTTGTTTTTTAGCGCTTCTTCTTTGGATAAAAAAGGAATATAAAATGCATGGGGCGTGTTTTGCCCTTTTTCAAACACGGCAGGGTTTTGCCAGTCGGTTGGAAGGAATTCCACTTCCTGGGAAGTGACATTGATATTCAGAAAAATAAACAGGGAAACCAGGAGATAATTTCGATTCATGATGTAGTTTTTTGGCTTTATCTTTTCTCCTCTAAAATAAAAACAATGATTGACAATTATTCATCCGTCTCAGTTTTTATTAAACTGCCTGTAATATTCAGTTGGTGTAAAACCGGTTTGTTTTTTAAAGGTTCGGTTAAAATTGGAGAGATTGTTAAATCCAACCTCGAAACAAACCTGCGAGATGGTTTCTCTGTGTTCGATAATCAATTTACAGGCATAGCTTATTCTCATGTCGTTGACGTACTGCAGCAACGATTTTCCTGTTTTTTCCTTAAAAAACCTGCAAAAGGCTGCCGGGTGCAAATGAGCCATTTCTGCCACTTCCTCAAGTTTTATATTGTGCTGGTAACGGGTATTGATAAAATGCATTACACGTGTCAGCCGGTCGCTGTTTGCTTCAAAATTTTTCTGCTGGTAATACTCTCCGGCAAGCAGTATATACTCTTTAGTTGTTGCCAGCATTTGCAAAACCTGCATCAGCAGAATAATCCGTTCAAAGCCTTTTGTTTCGGTCATTTCAATAATGGTCTCAGAAACCTGCGAAACCACCGGCGGCTGAAAACGAATGCCGCGTGCCGAGCGTTCAAGCAAAGCGCCAATCAAACAAAATTCAGGGTATTTCGAAATTTGGTCGTGAAAAAAATCATCAGGAAACTGGATGACAATGTATTTTACTTTCTTTTTGCTGCCTTCGGTTGTATACGACTGGTCGTTTTTCCAGAAATGAGGCAGGTTGCTTCCAAGCAAAACCAAATCGCCTGATTCAAACGGCTGAATGGAATCGGCAACAAAACTGGTTCCTGTTCCTTCCATCACATAAAGCAGTTCGTATTCGGTGTGAAAATGCCACGGGTAGGTAAATGCCGGTTCTTCCCGCCGTTTTACTTTTATGGCAGAAAGACCCGGAAAATCAATATATTCGTGCATCATTTTCATTTCCTAAAAATACAAATCCTGCAAATAAAGTACAAACTGTTGTTAAAAAAGTACTGTCCATCTCATTCATTACTTCATATATTTGTAGAAGCACGAGCCTGTACTAAAACTATCAAACCATGCAAACAAGATATTTTTTGCTTTTATCAGTTCTTTTTATCTCCCTTCAGGTTTCTTCCCAGGAATTATTGAGGTTCTCGGTGCAGTTCGCTGAAAAACGAATGAATACGCCGGTTTCGGTACCTCTTGATGCAATCAATTACAATACTGATCAGGGAAATCTGATCTTGTACGAAATTCAAAACGGAAAGGAAACTGAAATCCCGTGTCAGTTGGAGACCGGATATTCAGCCCGCCTTTGGTTTCTTCTGAACGGGGAAACCAATGCGGGAACAAAAAAGGAATTTGTTGTAAAACTGGAAGAAAAACCGGCGCTAACAGTTGCGGGAGTTACTTTAAAGAAAGATTACAGGGATGTAAGCCTTTTGAAAGATGAAAAACCGATTCTGAATTACCGCTTTGCCATTACATATCCGCCGGATGACGTTGACCCTGTTTTTAAACGTTCCGGTTTTGTTCACCCGGTGTGGTCGCCGGGCGGAGAAGTACTTTCGCGCATTCAACCCCCCGATCATTATCATCATTACGGAATTTGGGGGCCGTGGACAAAAACCAGCATCGATGGCCGCGCGGTTGATTTCTGGAACCTTGCTTCCGGTGAAGGCACGGTAAAATTTGCCGGATTTCTTTCCCAAACCGAAGGAACTATTTTTAGCGGATTTCAGGCGCTTCAGCAACATATCGATTTCGGTGCAAAAGGAGAAGACCAGGTTGCCATGAATGAAATCCTGGATGTGAGGACCTGGAATTTAGGCGACCATGTTTACATGTTTGATTATACCACTTCGCTAAACTGTCCGCTGGAAAACGGTATTTTGCTGGAAGCTTACCGTTATGGTGGCGGAATTGGTTTCCGGGCCACCGAAAAATGGCACAAAGACAACTGTACGGTTCTCACCTCCGATAATAAAACCCGCGCCGATGCCGACGGTTCTTTTGCACGGTGGTGTATTGTAGAAGGAGAATCGGACACCGAAGAAGGGCGCTCGGGATTATTGTTTTTAAGCCACCCGTCCAACCGGATGCACCCCGAACCGATGCGTGTATGGCCGCTTGATGCCAATGGGGGCAGGGGTGACATGTATTTTGAATTTGTACCTATCCGGCACGAAGAATGGATGCTGGAGCCTCAGAAAGAATATACATTAAAATACCGGGTAATTGTTTTCGACGGAAAAATGAATGCCGAAACCGCCGAAATGTATTGGCAAAGTTTTGCTAACAATCCACAAATTGAGATGTTAAAATGAAAACTATTATCTTCTTTATTATCAGTTCTTTTATTGCAATTTCGGCAGCATTGGCACAGTCAAAAGTTACTGCCGAAAAAGTGGGCGATAAAATTGAATTCCTTGTGAACGGAAATTTGTTTACCAGTTATATTGTTTCCGAATTTGAAAAATACCCCTTCTTTTTCCCTGTAAATGGGCCGTCGAATGCCAGTGTTACTTCGATGAGAAATGCCAATTACCCGCACCACAGTTCGTTGTTTTTTGGCTGCGACAAAGTAAACGGCGGAAACTACTGGCAGGAAGGGTTGGAACGCGGACAGATAATTTCGTTGCGGGAAGATATCCTTGAATCGGGAGGAGAAAAAGCGGTTATCGAAAATGAATGTATCTGGAAACGCCCGGGGGCCGAATCGCCGGTGAAAGACATCAGAAAAATTTCCGTGAGTGCCCCATCAAATGAATTGTTTCAGATTGATTTTGAAATTACCATGGAAATGCTTCTGGATGTTACAATAGAAAAAACCAACCACTCACTTTTCAGCGCAAGAATGAATCCTGATTTGGCGGTTATAAACGGTGGGACAATGATAAATGCGGAAGGAGAAACCGGCGAAAAAAGTACATTTGGTAAACCTTCCGCCTGGATGGATTACTACGGAGAACGAATGGGAAAAAAGGAAGGATTGGCCATATTACAACATCCTTCAAACCAATGGTTTCCGGCACCGTGGTTTACCCGTGATTATGGTTTTATTTCGCCAACACCCATGTATTGGCCTGCAGATGATGAGAAAACAGTTCTGAAAAAAGGAGAAAAAATCCGCTTGAAATACAGGGTTTTAGTTCATTCCGGCGATCATTTGCAAGCCGAAATTGCCAAAGAATTTGAGAAGTTTAAAAATGAACAGTAACTAAACCTAAAAAATAATGTCATGAAAAGAAGAAACTTTATTAAAAAATCGCTCGCAACTACTGCAGGCACAATGATAATTCCCACCGTTGTTCCATCCTCTGTTTTTGGAAAAAATGCACCAAGCAATAAAATTACCGTCGGACAGATTGGTTGCGGGAGAATTGCCCGCGGACACGACATGCCGGGAGTTTGGCAATACGATACGGCTCAGTTTGTGGCCGTTTCCGATCTTGACAACAACCGGATGGAGGACGGAAAAAAACTGGTGGAAGATTACTACAACAAAAAAACAGGCAGCAACAATGCTGTTGACATTAAAATGTATGCCGACTACAAAGAGATGCTTCTCAACAAAGATATTGATGCGGTTGTAATAAGCACGCCCGATCACTGGCACTCGCAACCGGCCATTGAAGCTGCCCTGGCCGGGAAAGACATTTATCTTCAGAAGCCAACTTCTCTCACCATTGAAGAAGGAAGGTTACTCAGCGACATTGTTCACCGGCAGGGAGTGATTTTACAGGTTGGCACCCAGCAGCGTTCGTCAGCACAATTCAGAAGAGCCGCAGAATTGGTAAGAAACGGGCGGATTGGAAAAGTTCATACTGTAAAAATAGGTCTTCCCGGCGATCCTGCAGGCCCGGTTTTTGAAAAAATGCCTGTTCCGAAAAACCTGAATTTTGATATGTGGCTGGGGTCCACTCCTGAAATTCCCTACACTGAAAACCTGGTTCATCCGCACCAGGGCTACGATCGCCCGGGCTGGCTGAGACATGAAAATTACGGTGCGGGAATGATAACCGGCTGGGGACAACACCACTACGACTCTGCGGCCTGGGGAATGGACACTGAATTTACAGGGCCAATCTCGGTAGAAGCCGTTGCTGAATTCCCAAAAGCAGGAAGCTGGAATGTACACGGCGATTTTATGGTGAAACAGGAATACGCCAACGGAATTACCGTTTACACAAGCGGCGGCTTCCCGAACGGAATCAGATATGAAGGTACCGATGGCTGGATTTTTGTTACCCGCGGAGCTTACCGTGCTACCGCTTCCGACCCGATTCCGGAAGGAAGTACCAAAGCCCTTGATGCCAGCAGCGAAGATATTTTGCGGTCGAAAATTGGTGAAAATGAAATTCACCTGTATGTGAGCGAAGAACAACACGGAAACTGGCTGGATTGTGTTCAGTCGCGCAAACAGCCCATTTCTCCTGTTGAAATCGGGCACAGGGCTTGCACCGTTTGTTTAATCAGCCACATTGCCATGAAAATTCCGGGCGTTTTAAAATGGAACCCGGAAACCGAAAAATTTATGGATAACGACCGGGCCAATTCCATGCTGAGCAGGCCGCAAAGATATCCTTACGGAACAAACTATGTAAAAATATAATCAGTACAGATTTTTATTAACCCATTAAATGATTAAAAATGACATAACACGGCAACAATTGCGTAAAAATTAAATTTCTTTTTGATTTTTACATCAACTGGCAAGCAAAGTTAGAATCGTAAAAAAAGCGGACAAGTGCTGGCACACCTGTCCGCCGTTTTAAGTTCAAAAAGGTTACTAATTAAACTAAAGTTTTAAAAGTATGAGATAAAACAAAACCATCCAAAAAAGTAAAAGTACTTTTCCGCATCCTTAATGTTTTATTAAGTTCTGATTGTTGAGGTAAAAATTTTTGAGTTCAGAATCAAAAGAATACCGGTTGCCGGATTGGGATGACGAATCCATTACATTTCAACATCTTGAATAAAATACATGTTTTTTTATTCTTTTAAACGTGCAACATCAGCAAGGTAGCAAACAAATAAAACCATGAGGATTCGCGAGTCTTTCTTCCTATTAAATTGAATTAGTTTGGTTTTTAGACAATGCGTGTAAAAACCACAAAACAAAACCTATTTAAATTCTTAAAACCTATGCAAAGATTAGTATTTCTATTTATTATGCTTATAGCAACACTCAGTAGTGCTATAGCACAACAAACGGTTACCGGCACGGTAACCAGCGAAGACGGGACGCCATTACCGGGTGTAACCGTGGTTGTAAAGGGAACAGCCGTTGGAACAATTTCCGACGCTGACGGTGTTTACAGTTTAACAGTTCCTGACGAGGCCGGCATCCTTGTGTTCTCATTCATCGGAATGAAAACACAGGAGGTTGAAGTTGGCAATCAAACCAATATTGATATAACCTTGATACAGGATGTAATTGGTTTGGAAGAAGTTGTAGCAGTTGGGTATGGTACTGTTAAGAAAAAAGACCTTACCGGCGCAGTAACACAAATCAATGCCGAAAAACTGGAAAGTGAAGCAACTCCAAACCTGACTTCCATGCTGCGAGGATCGATTCCGGGTTTAAATGTCAATTTAACAAACAGCGCCAAGGGTCTTAGCAGCGCCAGCGATTTGCTGGTCAGGGGCCAGACTTCGTTGCGGGCCGATGATGATGACCAAAGGAGCGCCAATGCTCCGCTGATTGTGGTTGACGGAATGCTTTATTACGGCGACCTTGCGGATATAAACCCCGTTGACATTGAGGCATTTGACGTGTTAAAAGATGCATCTTCAGCAGCCATCTATGGTTCCAGAGCATCAAACGGTGTAATTATTATTACAACCAAAAAAGGAAAAACAGGAAAGCCAACGGTTAATGTAACCGCCAGTGTTGGTGTAGCAACACCTTCTCATAAAGGCCTCGATTTTATGACCGGCGAACAGTTTATCCAATGGAGAATTGCCGGATTTGAAAGCAACGAGCGCCACCATATTACAAAAGGGCCTGCCTACTACGATGACCCAAATCAATTGCCTTCCAACGTATCTCTTGATCAGTGGAAAGCTTATGATGGGTCCTCTGCTTCCGACGATTTAACCAGCATTTGGCTCAACCGCCTCGGATTTTCGCCTATCGAAATTACCAATTATAAAAGCGGACAACAATACGACTGGTATCCTGAATTTATGCAAACCGGGTTAACCCAGGACTATAATGTTAGTTTGTCCGGAGCTGCAGAAGCTGTCTCCTATTATTTTTCTCTTGGCTATGTAAACAACGAAGGTATCCGCTACAACGAAAATTATGAAGCCATCCGTGCCCGGATGAACCTGGAAGGAACCGTTAACAGCTGGTTAAAAGTAGGAACCAACAGTCAGTTTTCAGTACGCGATGAAAGCGCGGTGATCGGGGATGACAATTACGGCGATATTAACCCTTTTGCTTCCTACTACGAATCAGACGGAAAAACAATTACATTCGCACCCACCGGAAACGTTTCTGCCTCCAGACATCCCCACCGCTACGTTGTTCATCAGGATCAGTTTAGAAAATACAATTCGCTGAACAGTAAGCTGTATGGTATCATAACCCTGCCATTTGGAATTTCATTCACCTCGGAATACATAACCCGTTTTAACTGGAACAGGGAATACATCCACCGCAGTTCAGCCGACTTGGAATGGGCAGCCGAAGGTGGGCGTGCATGGCGCCGAAACTGGACCATTTTTGAGTGGCAGGTAAACAATATTTTGAAGTGGAACAAAGATTTGGGCGACCATACTTTTGACTTTACTTTTGTTCAAAATGCTGAAATGTATCAATACTGGTATGAACGAATGGACAGACATAAATTTCAGCCCAGCGATATACTTGGCTACCACCGCATGCAGGCAGGAACTGAAGATGTTGAAATTTCGAGCGACGACCAGAAAAGTACCGGCGATGCATTGCTTGCCAGACTGAACTATATTTACAAAGACCGCTACATGCTTACCGGGTCGTACCGCCGTGACGGCTATTCAGCATTTGGCCAAAAACATCCGCGTGCCAGTTTTGGGTCAGTAGCTTTGGGCTGGACAGTGAGTGAAGAGAATTTTTTCAATGTTCAGTGGATGGATATGTTAAAACTCAGACTCTCGTACGGAACAAACGGCAACCGCGGAGTTGGTATTTACGATGCCCTTGCAAATCTCAATACAGGTAAATTTGTTTTTATTGACGGAAACAATGAATATTACGTTTCACAACTGTATTCAAGCCGAATGGCCAATCCCAACCTGAAATGGGAACGTACATCTGCTTATAACGTCGGATTTGATTTTGCTGTTGCAGATTCAAGAATAAGAGGGAATGTTGATATTTATAAAATGATTACCAAAGATTTGCTTATCCCCCGCCAATTGCCCGACATTACAGGTTACTCCAGCGTTTTTTCCAACCTTGGAGAAGTAGACAACACCGGGTTTGAACTGGCGCTGAACAGCAACATCATTCAAAAAAGCAATTTTAACTGGCTTATGACCGCTTCCCTCTCCTATAACAAAAACGAGATAAAACATCTTTATTACGATTATGATGAAAACGGGAATGAGGTAGACGATATTGGCAATGAATGGTTTATTGGCCATGCCATTGATGAAATATGGGATTATGAACTGGATGGAATATGGCAGGAGGATGAAGCCGACGAAGCTCATAAATATTCGCGTGATCCGGGCGACTTCAAACAGGTCGATCAAAATGGCGACGGGCTGTATACCAACGAAGACAAGGTTTTCCAGGGAACTCGTTCCCCCAAGGTGAGATGGACATGGCGTAACGACCTAACCTTAGGAAACTGGGAACTGGGGGTGAAAATTTATTCCTATATGGGCTACTATTCGGCCAATAACCACAGGAGACAGAACGATGTATTTTACGACCGGGGCGCTATGTTCGATGTTCCGTACTGGACACCCGAAAATCCAATCAACGACTGGGGACGAGTGGAAAGCTATGAAACCGGATTTGATGTGTGGGAAAAAAATGATTTTATCAGGCTGGATAATGTATCCCTCTCCTATAACATTCCCCAAAGCATTTTGCAAAAAGCAACTATCAAAAACTGCAAGTTATCTCTGATAGCTCAAAATCCCTATGTGTGGACAAATTGGATGTGGATGGATCCTGAGATAAAAGGCTACACTCCTACAAATATTACTTTCAAAATTAATTTAACTCTGTAAATCTGAAGGTTATGAAAAAGATTAAAATAATTTCAATATTTACACTGGTTCTGGTTTTACTCTGGTCCGGTTGTTCAGAAGAGTTTCTGAAACCTGAACCGCTTTCGTTTTATGCACCTGAAAATACATTTGTCAATGCCGAAGGACTAAACAGTGCTTTGGTGGCTTGTTTACGAAACTCACGACATGATGTGTACGGAGACTGCCCTCCGTTTTTAAACGATAATATTTTTTCGGAGGTGGCAGTAGAAGGAACCACAGATAAAACCGGCCCTTTGATGGACATGCCGGCGCAGCTGTTGCCCGATTTGGATATGGATGATAAGGACCGCACCTCCATTGGATGGTTTTGGAACGAGGCATACAACCGTATAAAATATGCCAATACTGTAATTTCGCGTATTGATGTACCTGAATGGGAAGGCGGGGCAAACGATCCGGTGCGCAACAACATTCTGGGCAAAGCATACATTCACCGGGCACGTACCTACTATCATTTAACCCAGCATTACGGCGATGTTCCGCTGATACTGGAAGAAATTACAGAGCCACGCCTTGATTTCTTTAGCTGTACCCGCGAAAGTATTCTTCAGAAATGTAAAAAAGATTTGGAATTTGCCGCACAATGGGTAATTACTGAAGCAGAAGGATCTCCCGTTGGGGATGTAAACAAAGCCACTGCCAACCACCTGCTGGCAAAAGTCAATCTGGCGCTTGGCGATTTTGACGGGGCAATAGCAGCCTGCAATGCCATTATTAACGATGGCTGGCACCATTTGATGACCGAACGGTTTGGAGTAGATGCAAATGATGGGATTCACGATGTAACATGGGACTTGCACCGCGAGGAAAACAAATCAATTCCCGAAAACAGGGAAAGAATTTTTAACTGGGTTGGCAGCGAATCATTGACCGAAGATGGCGCCAGCGAAAAAATCAGTGTTATGCGCCAGGGCGTTCCTTTCTGGGGTGGTGCTGGTAAAAACAAAACCCCATCGGGAGCAGCCGGATTGAGCGATCAACCACTGGGAGTTACCGTAGGAAAAGGCAAAGTTGAAATTGATCTGGTTACCAAATACGGAAGGGGAATCGGAAGACAGCGGCCAACACCCTATCTTCAGTTTGATATATGGGCAGGAGAGTTTGGTGATGACCAGCGCCATAACGAAACCAACTGGATGACCATGGAACAGATGGTTTACAACCACCCCGATTTGAAAGCAGACGGCGATCCCTGGTACGGCCAGCCCCTCAGAAAATATGATGACAATGGTGGTATTCTTTGCACCGACACCATTCGTTCGTGGTATAACTGGCCCTATTATAAACTTTACACGCCCGACCCCACCGATGTTACTCCTGACGGGGGGAATGGCGACTGGTATTGTTATCGTTTGGCTGAAACCTATCTTCTCAGGGCAGAAGCCTATTTCTGGAAAGACGACCTGGCCAATGCGGCTGCGGATGTTAACGCTATCCGTGAAAGAGCTGGGTGCAGCAAATTGTATTCACCCGGAGAAATAAACATTGGCACTATCCTTGACGAACGTGCGCGTGAGTTGTATTACGAGGAATTCCGCAAAGTTCCGCTGGTGCGTATCTCCTATTTATTTGCAAAAACAGGTAAAACCTGTTACAACGGCAAAACCTACACCCTGGAAAATATAACTACGGATAATTTCTGGTACGACAGAGTTATCGAGAAAAACGTATTCTACCGCGAAAATGTGATTGCTCCGCACTATACTTACCGGCAGGCTCCTTACCTGATTCATTATCCGATTCCGGCAAATGCCATTAATGCAAACAG
>JAFGDX010000187.1 GCA_016931875.1 Prolixibacteraceae bacterium | reverse complement strand
TTTTTTTTGACTCAGAAAAAAGCAAACAATACGCGCCACAAACTGTTAACTACAGCGGTAATCCTTGTTTTTTGTGGGTAAACATTTCAGAAAAATATAAACAAGGAGCCATTTTTAAAAGGCAAAACAGTTTTACCATGTTACAACGGTTTAAAGAAAAATGGGATATTAAATCCAACTTTCAGCTTTTTGTTATTCTTTTTGTTTTTTCGGTTACCGGAAGCGCGGCGCTGGTGGTACGCAAAATGGTTTTTCATATGGTGGGTATCCAGCCCGATACTTCGTTGCTGATTAAAGTTCCGCTATACATATTGGTTTTGGTGCCCAGCTACCAGTTTTTGCTGCTGGTTATCGGCAGCCTGCTGGGGCAGTACCGGTTTTTTCTGGCCTATGAAAAAAAAACCGTCGGGCGTTTGATCCGGCGAAACAAAAAACTGCATGAGGAAAATTGATGAAATAGCGCGCACCTATTCCGGATTGCAAAAAAAAATGTGTGGTATTCTGGAATCTGCCGACGGGAAAGGGAAATTTGTTTCGCACACCTGGAAAAAAGCGATTGGCAGTGGAGAATCATTGTTGCTCGAGAATGGTAAAATCATCGAAAAAGGAGCCGTTAATTTTTCATTTGTAAAGGGCAAATTTTCTTCTAAAATGGAACAGCTGCTCGGCGAAAAAGCCAGTGAATATGCAGCTACCGGAATTTCTTCCATTTTGCACCCGGTGAATCCGTGGGTACCCATCATCCACATGAACGTACGCTATTTCGCGCTCGACAATGGTGTTTCATGGTTTGGCGGAGGAATAGATCTCACACCGCACATTATTGTTCCGGAAGATGCTGTGGCATTTCACCACAGGCTAAAAACCATCTGCGACCAAACCGACCCGGAATTTTACGAGGTTTTTAAAAATTGGGCCGACGATTATTTTTATCTCCCTCACCGAAGCGAAACACGGGGCGTAGGCGGTATTTTTTTCGACCGGATAAAACCCGGCAGACAAAACAGTTTTGAGAACCTGCTGAATTTTACCATTAATCTGGCCAGCGTTTATCCCGAAATTTATGCGCATTTGATGCACAAATACGGCACAAAACCATTTTCAGAAAGAGAAAAAAAATGGCAAAACCTGCGCAGAGGGAGATATGTTGAATTTAATCTGATTTATGATCGCGGAACACGGTTCGGGCTCGAATCGGGCGGAAATACAGAATCAATTCTGGCAAGCCTGCCGGCAGATGCTTCCTGGGCATATCACTACTCTCCTGAACCCGGGGGATTTGAAGAGCAAACCCTTCTTCTGTTAAAAAAAGACATCGATTGGATTCGTTTCGAGGAGAAAAACAGGGCAGCTATCAGTAAATGATTGATTTAAATCAATCGTGAAATTGCTTTATTTTATGACGAAAACGCACAAATACAAAGTTGGAAACAGGTATTTTTTATACTTTAGCGCTTTCAAATCCGGAATAGAAACAGGATGTTCATAACAGGAATTTTTTCTACACATATACCTTACATCGCTTTTTTGCTTTTTTATGCCTACTTTTTTGTGGCAGGGGTAAACAAAGCGGTTTCCGGAGAATTTCCGGCCGAGGAAAATTTCTGTAAAACCGAAATCTACGCCTCTGATACTTTTACCGCATCAGATATCGACACATATCACTTTTTCTCGAAAGTATCTGATTGCAGTGGTTTGGGTAAATATGAGGATTTTCTTTTCAAACAAAAGATAAATTACCCGGGGTATTCGGATTCAGAATTCAACCCCGAATTTTGTTTTGAAACCCTCTTTTGCCGGCCCCCGCCAGCTGCATAATTTTTTCCGAAAATTTCTTTTTATTGGAATTGGGATGGAGTATCATCTTTTTTTCCTGCTTTTTAAATTAAACTTTTACTTCAAAACATGAAGAAATTAATGGCCATTACTGGTTTATTGCTGGCAATTCAACCGCTAATAAAAGCACAAACTACAACTGAACCCGATACGGTTAAAAATTACAAACTGGATGAAATAACCATAAAGTCGCCCAAATACAACCGGAATATTTTTGAAATTCCGGCGGCGGCTTCCATGCTGCCCGAGCGGTTAATCGAAAACAACAAAGTGGAAAACCTGACGGATATTTCGGCTTTTGTGCCCAACTTTTTTATGCCCGATTACGGTTCAAAACTTACTTCACCGGTTTATATCCGCGGGGTGGGAAACCGTATCAATACTCCGTCGGTCGGTCTTTATGTGGATGATGTTCCGTATTTTGAGAAGTCGGCATTTAACTTCGATTTTTATGATATTGAACGCGTGGAAGTCCTCCGTGGCCCGCAGGGAACATTGTATGGCCGAAATGCCATGGGAGGTTTGATCAACATCATCACCAATAATCCGGGGAACAGGCGGGTTTCAAAAGTATCGGTTGATTACGGAAATTACAACCAACTTCGAACAGGCATTTCACACAACCAGCCTTTTGGGGAAAAGTTTTCTGTTTTGGCCAGTTTGCACCAAACCCACAACGATGGTTTTTATGAAAATAGGTTTAATCAAAGCCGGGTGGATAAATTAAACAGTTATTCCGGGCGTGTAAAAATGCAGTTTACACCTTCCGAAATGTTTAAAACCGTATTGAATGTGCAGTATGAAGACAGCAAACAGGGCGGATATCCGTACGCGGTTTTTAATGATGAAACAATGAAAGCTGACGATATCAGTTACGATATGGAAAGTATTTACAACCGGCAAATGTTTTCAGCCGGCTTGAATCTTCAGTACTCCGGCAAAAAAGCCGATGTCAGGCTGGTCAGCAGTTTTCAGGCCTTAAACGATTTGCAGGGAATTGACCAGGATTTTACGCAAGAATCGCTTTTTTATGTAGACCAGGATCAGAAACTGGATATGTTTGCCCAGGAAATCAATATTCAGTCAAAAGAAAA
>JAFGDX010000186.1 GCA_016931875.1 Prolixibacteraceae bacterium | reverse complement strand
TCCTAATACAAACAGAATGAAGCGAGCATTAATTACAGGAATTACAGGACAAGACGGGGCTTATCTGGCCGAATATCTGATTAAAAAGGGGTATGTTGTGCATGGGATAAAACGCCGGGCTTCCATGTTTAACACCGAGCGGATCGACCATCTCTACCAGGATCCGCACGTGGAAAACCGGAATCTGATACTGCATTATGGTGATCTTACCGACAGTATGAACCTGACACGAATCATTCAGGAAGTGCAACCCGACGAAATTTATAACCTGGCGGCCATGAGCCATGTAAAAGTAAGTTTTGATACTCCGGAATACACGGCCAATGCCGACGGGGTAGGAACTCTCAGAATTCTGGAGGCGGTTCGACTGTTGGGACTGTCTGGCAAAACGCGCATTTACCAGGCCTCCACGTCCGAACTCTACGGTTTGGTGCAGGAAGTGCCGCAAACTGAAAAAACGCCGTTTTATCCGCGTTCACCGTATGGCGTGGCTAAACTTTACGGTTATTGGATTACAGTAAACTACCGCGAAGCGTATCAAATGCATGCCAGCAACGGCATTCTGTTTAACCACGAGTCTCCTATCCGGGGTGAGACCTTTGTCACCAGAAAAATTACCCGTGCCATTGCCCGTATTGCCCTGGGACAACAGGATGCGCTTTTTCTTGGTAACCTCTCTGCAAAACGCGACTGGGGCCATGCCAAAGATTATGTAAGGGCCATGTATCTTATTCTTCAGCAGGAAAAACCCGATGATTATGTGATTGCCACGGGAATAACCACCACCATCCGCGACCTGGTAAAAATGGCGGCTGCCGAAGTGGGAATGGAAATTTCGTTTGCCGGCGAAGGGGCCGGTGAAAAGGGTTTTTTAACGGCGGTGGATGAAAATGTTTTTACCCAAAAGGTGGGTGAAAAATACCTCGAGCAAATTACCGGCCGTATCAACACTGCATCACTGAAAACTCAATCCGGGGCCTCTCAAATGCTAAAACCGCTGGTAGCGGTCGACCCCGCCTATTTCCGTCCCACAGAAGTGGATTTGCTGATTGGCGATGCTACCAAGGCCAGAACACAACTGGGCTGGGAACCCCGTTATGATTTAAAAGGACTGGTGGAAGACATGATGCAATCCGACATCAATTTGATGAAAAAAGACAGCTACCTCAGTGAAGGAGGCTACCGTACCTTAAACTATTTTGAGTAGAGATTTTTCCACGGATGACACAAATTGTACGAAAGAAGGATTTGATGCAATAAAATTAGAGCAATTGCTGTAATTCCTGGATATTAAAAACAGTAAACTATGAATAAAACATCAAAAATATATGTGGCCGGGCACAGGGGGCTGGTGGGGTCGGCCATCTGGAAAAACCTAAAGGAAAAAGGATATACCAACCTTGTCGGGCGAACATCAGCGGAACTTGATTTGCTTGATCAGCAGGCAACCGAAAATTTTTTTTCCGAAGAAACACCGGAATATGTTTTTCTGGCGGCTGCCCGGGTGGGGGGCATTGTGGCCAACAATACCTACCGGGCCGATTTTATTTACCACAACCTGACCATTCAGAACCATGTGATACACAATGCCTGGAAATACGGCGTAAAAAAATTGTTGTTTCTGGGA
Source organism: Prolixibacteraceae bacterium (assembly GCA_016931875.1). GTDB lineage: Bacteria > Bacteroidota > Bacteroidia > Bacteroidales > Prolixibacteraceae > Draconibacterium. Next base: position 1,228 of record JAFGDX010000186.1, on the reverse strand, counting down.
AGTACCTGTATCTATCCGCGCGAAGCACCACAACCCATGAAGGAAGACTCGCTGCTGACCTCGCCGCTGGAATACACCAACGAACCCTATGCCATTGCCAAAATAGCCGGAATTAAACTCTGCGAAAGCTACAACCTGCAGTATGGCACCAACTTTATTTCGGTGATGCCCACGAATCTTTACGGGCCCAACGATAATTTTGACCTTGAAAAATCGCATGTGCTGCCCGCGCTGCTCCGTAAAATTTATCTCGGAAAATGCCTCGAAGAAAACAACTGGCAGGCCATTCACAACGATTTGAATAAACGCCCCGTTGAAAACGTTGATGGAAAGAGCAGTTCCAAAGAAGTGGAAGCCATTCTTCGCAAATATGGAATTATTTCCCCATCGGGAGGACAAAGGGCAGCGGTAGAAATCTGGGGCACCGGAAAACCCATGCGCGAATTCCTGTGGAGTGAAGAAATGGCCGATGCCTGCGTGTTTATTATGGAAAATGTTGATTTTACTGATTTAATCCGGAGTATGTCTTTGCAGGGAGAAACAACCAGGCAAACTCAGCAACCCAACATTCAGTTTCGCGGCGAAATCCGCAACACGCACATTAACATTGGAACCGGAAAGGAAATCAGCATCAAAGCGCTGGCTGAACTGATAAAAGAAACCGTTGGTTTTAAGGGCGAACTGGTTTTTAACAGCTCCAAACCCGACGGAACCATGCGAAAGTTGACCGATGTGACCAAACTAAACCAGTTGGGCTGGCGTCATCAAATTGAAATAGAAGAAGGTGTCCGGCGTATTTATCAGTGGTATATTGAAAACAGCGGGCGCTGAGTTGTGAGAGGCGTGTAATGAGAAATGAGATGCCAGGTTAACAGAATAAAAAAGTATTTTCGTGTTATGGCTCAAATTACTAACTTTCGGGTTTCAATTGTACACCAAAAAGCGTATGAACACTCAATACTCATCACTCACAGTTTCAACACCAAATTATGAAACATCTCATCTCTGTTCCGCCAAATGTAGTTGATCATTTTCATTCCATTTCCGGTCTGGCTCCGGAAAACTGGTTTGCCGCATCAGACCCTGACGATAAAAAAATTGGTTCAGGAGGCGGCACCTCGTATCTTCTTTCAGAAATGTGGAAGAGCGAATCAACGGTTCATTTTGAAGAATGGCTTAATCAGGAAAAGCGGATGGTTATTCACGCCGGTGGAAAGAGCCGCAGGCT
>JAFGDX010000185.1 GCA_016931875.1 Prolixibacteraceae bacterium | reverse complement strand
TACAAAAAGTTTTTTGTCTTTTTCAACTTTGAATTGCTGTCCAGCAATTTCAACAATCGCATACATAATTTCACTTTTAATGTTACCACCGTCAGGCGGAATTCCCGCTGGATTTCTCTTTTTGAGCCTGAACGATTCAAAATTTGGACTGCAAAAGTAGTTATTTTAAACTATTTAGCAAATAAAACTGAATTTTCTTTGCACCGATTTTTACAGCCGGATTTTTCTTTTTGTTTATGGGTTTACCAAACAGGTCTGACAATTGAATTTTTTGGTGTGTTCTGTTTTCCTGGTAAAAAAACATTTGGTTGAAAAATAAAAGAAAATCAGTCAGTTAGTTTTATCAGCCGATATTTCCAATTCGGTTATTCCCCAATAAACAAAAATGATTGTTATATTTGCTTTCACGGTAAAAAAAGCCTAAAATATTAATATGCAAAAGATTCGTTTGAACATTTTGGGGCTTTCAGTAAGTCAAACACAATCAGGTGCTTATGCGTTGGTTTTAGCAGAAGAGAATGGGGAAAGAAGAATACCGATAATTATAGGACCGGTTGAAGCACAGGCAATTGCAATACAACTGGAAGGACTAAAACCTCCGCGTCCGTTAACACATGACCTCATAAAAAACATTGCACTGGCGTTTAATATAACCTTGCTGGAAGTTACCATTTATAAACTGGAAGAAGGCATTTTTTATTCGGAACTGCTTTGCGAGATGGATGGAAAAGAAGTAAAAATTGATTCACGGACCTCGGATGCGGTGGCATTGGCGCTGCGATTCAGATGCCCGATTTACACTTCAGAAGACATTTTAAAAAAGGCCGGAATTGTTCTTGAAATTGACGATGAGAATTCGCCTGTCAGGAGTTACACCGATGATGATGATTTGGAAGAACCGGAATCCTCTACTTACTCGCAATATTCATTAAACGAACTGAATGAAATGCTGGAAGATGCCGTGAGAAACGAAGATTATGAAAAAGCTTCGGTGATTCGCGACGAATTAAAAAAACGAAAAAAATAACGTAGCGATAAATGAAACATTTTATAATATTGCTGGTAATTTTTACCGGCTTTTTATTTGTTAAGCCCGCCCCCGCCCAAACAACCCGTTCCGAAAATAATCAAACCGAACAAGTCTCATCACCACAAAATACAACGGATACTTCGGTTCTTTTACTTTCAAAAGAACGCGAGAAACCTTTCTCCATAAGCGGTATTTTCAGAGGTGTGCTGGGTATGGCTGTGCTTATTTTTCTGGGCTGGGTTTTTAGTACAAACCGCCGGAATATTCCCTGGCGGACGGTTTTTGTCGGGTTATTAATTCAAGTACTGCTGGCGGTTGGGGTTTTGTATGTGCCGTTTATCAGGCTGGGTTTTGAATTTATGGGAAAAATTTTTGTTAAAATTCTTGACTTTACCAAAGAAGGAAGCACCTTTTTGCTGGGCGATTTGATGGATGCAAACACGTACGGGTACATCTTTTTATTTCAGGTTTTACCAACCATTATTTTCTTTTCAGCCTTAACCAGTCTTTTGTTTTACTGGGGAATCATTCAGAAAGTGGTTTACGGGCTGGCATGGGTATTTACCAAAGCGCTCAAGATTTCGGGTGCCGAAGCGCTTTCGGTTGCCGGAAACATTTTTCTTGGCCAAACCGAATCGCCGCTGATGATAAAAGCTTACCTCGAAAAAATGAGCAAATCGGAAATTTTGCTGGTGATGACCGGTGGAATGGCAACTTTGGCAGGAGGAGTTTTGGCGGCTTACATCGCGCTGCTGGGCGGAGACGACCCGATGCTGCGGCTCGAGTTTGCAAAGCACCTGTTAACGGCTTCGGTTATGGCAGCGCCGGCAGCAATTATTTTTTCGAAAATGCTTGTTCCCCCCACCAGCGAGATAAACAAACAAATTGAAGTGAGCCGCGATAAAATTGGCAGCAATGTTTTGGATGCCATTACCAACGGAACCAGCGAAGGAGTAAAGCTGGCGGTGAATGTTGCTGCCATGTTGCTGGCATTTATTGCTTTTATTGCCATGTTCAATTTTATTGTGGGGAAAATTGGCGAATGGACAACACTGAACGAGGCAATTGCCCAAGGCACCAACGGGCGCTACGATGGCCTTTCGCTGCAGTTTATTCTGGGATATACCTTTGCCCCGCTGATGTGGCTGATTGGGGTTTGCCCCGAAGATATTATAACTGTAGGCCGCTTGCTGGGTGAAAAACTGATTCTGACTGAATTTATCGGGTACATCAGCCTTGCCGATTTAAAAGCTTCCGGCATTTTCACCGAAACCAAATCGGTTATTATGGCTACCTACATTTTATGTGGTTTTGCCAACTTCTCTTCCATAGGGATACAGATTGGCGGTATTGGAGCACTGGCTCCCGGACGCCGGGTCCTCCTTTCAAAATACGGGGTGCCGGCATTGGTGGCAGGTACGCTTGCCTCGCTTATGAGTGCTACCATTATCGGGATGATTATGGGATAGAATCAACAATAATGATATTTATGATTAAACCTTTTTGAATTCCTTGGGTCTGAAAATCAGGTTTAGTTAGTTAAGTGTTAAAAATTTTTCACTGACCAACTTCAACTCCCCGGTAAGGCTGGGGAGTTTTGATGTAAAACGGAATGTAAAAATTCTATGGGATCAGGCAGGCACCTGAATATTTTTCAAGACACTTATTCAAAAAATAGAAATCTGTTTTCAATTTTTATTCGTCACAAATTCCGAAAAGCATTCCGGTTCAGGCGGGACAAAACAAATTATTACTGTTGAATTTCCCATAGTTTATTCAGAATTTATTGCGGTTATTTTTGATTCCCCAAACAATAAAAATTATCAGAAAAATTATAACCAGGAGAATCATTATTCGAAGAAAATACATGGGTTGCTGTGTTTAAATTAGTGATTGACCTTTCATTTGTCAAAAATAAAAATAATTTGCTTCCCAGCGACAATACTTCACAACAGGTTGGTTTTTTAGTTGATGAATGTATGATTTGTATAATGATTTCACTGAACATTTTCCTGAATTGGAATAGCATGTTATATTTGAAGGATATATCAGGGAGAGAATTAAACTTTGCCGAATTATTTTAACCTGTTATGATGCCCTTAGTGATTGTTTTTACCGGAGTGGTCCTTCTTCTTTTACTCATCAGTGTTGCAAAAATCAACACCTTTATTTCATTTACGCTGGTGTGTATTTTTGTAGGGTTAAGCATGGGGCTTTCAGTTGAAGCCACTGTGGAAGCCCTCACAAAAGGCATGGGCGACACCCTGGGGTTTTTGGTGTTAATTCTGGGTTTTGGCTCAATGCTTGGAAAGGTTGTTGCCGACAGCGGAGCTGCACAAAAAATCACCCAACGGCTGGTTGCTGCCTTCGGAACAAAAAAAATTCACTGGGCACTCATGCTCACCGGGTTTATTGTGGGCATTCCGATGTTTTATGCAGTAGGCTTTGTTATTCTTGTGCCCATTGTTTTTACGGTAGCTGCCTCCACCGGACTGCCTTTAATTTTTGTTGGGCTGCCCATGCTGGCTTCTTTATCCGTTACGCATGGTTACCTGCCCCCGCATCCTGCTCCCACCGCCATTGCCAATATGTTTAACGCCGATATGGGCACAACCATTTTTTTTGGAATTTTGGTTGCCATTCCGGCCATTATTGTTGCCGGGCCGGTTCTTTCATCACGGTTTAAACAAATAAAAGCTGTCCCGTTAAAAGAATTTACAGGAAGGAATGTGATAAAAGAAAGTGAGTTGCCTTCCACTTTTATGAGCATGCTGGCTGCATTAATGCCGGTGGTTTTAATCGGCGGCTCGGCATTGCTGGGTAATTTTATAAATCAAACTTCTGTGATTTATCCTTTTGTACACGCTGTTGGAAATCCGGTAATTGCCATGTTGTTATCCGTGTTGTTTGCCATCGGTTTTTTGTCGTTGCGAAGAGGAAAAAAAATGAAAGAGGTAACCGATGATTTGGCCCAGGCCATTTCGAGTATTGCCATGATATTGCTGATTTTAGCCGGTGCCGGTGGATTAAAGGAAGTTTTGGTGGCCAGTGGAATCAGCAATTATCTGGGAGATTTGCTGGGGCAGTCGGGAATGTCGCCTTTGCTGCTGGCGTGGTTAATTGCTGCCGTTATTCGTGTGGCGGTTGGTTCAGCAACGGTTGCCGGAATGACAGCTGCCGGAATCGTACTTCCGCTGGTTTCCGGCCCCGGTGTTTCGCCTGAGTTGATGGTGCTGGCAATCGGGTCGGGAAGTTTGATGCTTTCACATTTCAACGACGGAGGTTTCTGGATGTTCAAGGAATATTTCAACCTGTCGGTAAAAGAGACATTTTTAACCTGGACAGTAATGGAAACCACCATCTCAGTGGTTGGATTACTTGTAATTTTAATGCTTAATAATTTTATTTAAACCAAATATCTATGAATTCAATAGAAGAAAAAATGATGGCTTTGGGGCTCGAATTACCGCCTGCTCCGCCCCTTGGAGGTATATACCACCCGGTGGTAATTACCGGCAGTCATTTGTATGTTTCGGGGCAGGGGCCGCTAAAAAACGACGGAACATTAATTAAAGGAAAAGTAGGAAAAGATTTGACTCCGGAAGAAGGGCAACTGGCAGCACGCCAGGTGGGGCTCACCATGCTGGCAACCATAAAAGCACAAATCGGTGATTTGGGGAAAATAAAGCGCCTGATAAAAACATTCGGAATGGTGAATTGCTACCCCGATTTTGAACAACATCCGCAAACCATCAACGGTTTCAGCCAGTTAATGGTTGATGTATTGGGCGAAGAAAACGGAAAAGGGGCACGCAGCGCGGTTGGAATGTCGCTCCCGGGAAATATCGCGGTTGAAGTGGAATGTATTTTTGAATTAAACCAAGAATAAAACAGGAACAAGTGTGGTACAAAATAAGCAATGAAGCGGAAGTTTTTACACCCTCTGTTTTACTTTACCCGGATCGAATCAAGGAAAACATCCGCCGGATGATTGCCATTGCCGGCCATGTTTCGCGTTTGCGGCCACATGTAAAAACGCATAAAATGGCCGAAGTAGTCCAATTGCAGGTGCAGCAGGGGATTGCAAAATTTAAATGCGCCACACTCACCGAAATGGAAATGACAGCTGCCAGCGGTGGAACCGATATTTTACTCGCTTACCCCGTTTTTGGGCCGGCTATCAGAAAATACTTCAGCCTTGTAAAGAAATATCCGCAGGTGAAATTCTCGGTACTGGTTGACAATAAAAAATCGGTTGCAGAATTAACAGAAGAAGCTCAACATCAAAAACAAAAAACTGCTGTTTTTATTGATATCGACAACGGAATGCACCGCACCGGGATTGAGCCGGAACGGGCATTTGAGCTTGCCTTTGTGATTTCTGAAAACCCGTGGCTGGAACTGGCCGGGCTGCATATTTATGACGGTCACATTCATGAGGCAGATTTTAAAACACGCCGGGAACATTGCGAAAACGATTTTATGGCGGTTGAAAAGCTGGTTCAGAATTTAAAAAATACCAGAATTGAAATAAACGAGCTGGCTTGTGGAGGAACATTTACCTTCCCCGTTCATGCCAAAAATAAAAACCGGACACTTTGCCCGGGAACCCCGGTTTTGTGGGATGCAGGCTATAAAAAATCCATTCCCGATCTTGATTTTTTGCCGGCAGCAGTAATTGCTGGGCGGGTAATCAGCAAACCACACGGGAAGGTTTGTTTTGATTTGGGGCATAAAACCCTGGCTTCGGAAATGCCCCATCCGCGCCTTGAGTTTTTACACCTTCAAATCAGCAGCATTGAAAACCACAGTGAAGAGCACCTGGTGGTTTCTGCACCCGAAGCTGAAAAGTTACATCCGGGCGATTTTGTTTATGCACTCCCGGTTCATATTTGCCCTACCATTGCTTTGCAGGAAGAGGTTTATGTGGTTGAAAACGGTAAAGTGACCGGAACCTGGAAAGTGGTTGGCCGGAAAAGAATCTTAAACTAACATATCATGAGCAATTCACCCGACAATAAAATTCTTTGTTTTGACGCACATTTGGATATTTCGATGAACGCGATGGAGTGGAACCGCGATCAGCGATGGACGGTGCAACAAATCCGGGAAAGCGAAAAAGGCATGACCGATAAACCCGACCGTGGCCGGAACACCGTTTCTTTTCCGGCGCTCAGGGAGGGAAAAGTGGGGCTGGTGGCAGCCACTCAAATTGGCAGGGTAGTAAAACCCGGAAGTCCGATTCCCGGGTGGTATTCGCAGGAGCAGGCCTGGGCCCAAACACAGGGACAGTTGCAGTGGTACCGCACCATGGAGAAGGCCGGCGAAATGAAACAAATTACTGATAAAAAGTCGCTGGAAGAAAGTTTGAAACTGTGGGAACATCCGGATGAAAAAACACCCATTGGCTACCTGCTGACGCTGGAAGGAGCTGATTCAATTATTTCCATGGAACATTTGCACCGTGCTTTTCAGTACGGATTGCGGGCAGTGGGGCCTGCCCACTACGGTCCTGGAATTTATGCCAACGGAACCGATTCTTCAGGCCGCTTAAATAACAAAGGCGTAGAGCTGCTTAAAACCATGGAAAACCTGCACATGATACTGGATGCAACCCACCTCAACGACGATGCGTTCTGGCATGCCATGGAAATTTACAACGGGCCGGTGTGGGCCAGCCACAACAATTGCCGGAAATTTGTAAACCACAACCGTCAGTTTTCCGATGAAATGATACTGGAACTCATCAGACACAACGCGGTAATTGGCGTGGCGCTGGATGCATGGATGATGGTGCCCGACTGGATTCGCGGTGAATCAACTCCCAAATCGCGAAATGTGACCATGGAAATTATGGCCGATAATATTGACCACATCTGCCAACTGGCCGGAGATTCGCTCCACGTGGGTGTGGGCAGCGACCTCGATGGCGCATTTGGAACCGAACAATGCCCTCACGATTTAGACACTATCGCAGATATTCAGAAACTTCCGGCAATTTTAAAAACCCGCGGGTACTCTCCAACAGATGTTGAAAACATTATGCACAGAAATTTTATCCGCTTTTTATCCGTTTTCTTTCAATAAAAGGAATGACAAATGTTTTGATTTTTTTGAATGTGAAATTATGAAGCAAACCAATTCAGAAACATTAAAAACACTGTATGTTTCGAATAGAAAAGACTGGAGGAAATGGCTGGAAAATAATTTCAGCAATAAAAAAGAAATCTGGCTGATCTATCCGCATAAAAATTCGGGGAACCCCAGGATTGTATACAACGATGCGGTGGAAGAGGCGCTTTGTTTTGGATGGATTGACAGTACCATTAAAACTTTTGATGAACACAGCAGCATGCAGCGTTTTACACCCCGAAATCCAAAATCAGCTTATTCGCAGCCCAACAAGGAGAGGATAAAATGGCTTCTCAAAAACAACCGGTTGCATCCCTCGGTGGTAGCGGTTGCCAAAGAGATTCAACAGGAACAATTTGTATTTCCGGAAGATATTCTGGAAGCCCTGAAAGCCGATAAAACAGTTTGGGAAAACTATTCCCGGTTTTCCGATGCCTACAAAAGAATACGGGTTGCCTACATCGACGGAGCACGGAAATACCCCGCAGAATTTGAAAAACGGCTTCGGAATTTTATCAGCAAAACCCGAAACAATAAACAAATTGGTTTTGGAGGCATTGAAAAATATTACTGACACGCTACATTTCTTCCTTTTTGAAAACTCGTCCCCAGCCATTCGCCTGAAAAATTTTCATTTTTTTTAAGTATTTTCAAGGCATTGTATTTGTCAGATTTTCAGTGGGAAATGATAAATACAAAATCTTTTTGAAAAAAAATACCAAAAAATAATTATCAGGAACGCAACCTGATTCTTCTTGTCTGCATCCACTATTACGTGACTAAAAATCCTGCAAAAAGAAAAACAGGCAGGATTTTAGTTTGAAGGGAAAACCCTGAAAAATTAAGTATTGTGAATTATTTATTTTAAAATGTTGAAACAATGAAAAAGAAAACAATGATTTGGAGAAGTGTATTTGCGGTTGTTCTGGCATCCGCTTTTTTAAGTTCTTGCATTGATGATCCGGAACCGGCAGCACTCGACGCCAAGGCCGATGTATTTGTGCAGAAAGTTTGGGAAAATGGCGAAACCAAATATGCCCCCGCATTTATAGTAGTTGCAAACAAACAACTTGATTCGGCCACTGTTGAGGGCCCCGGAGGTGAAGATTGGAGCCTGGAAAAAGACGGAAGCAGCTCTACTGTTTTTGTGCTTTTCCCCGAAACAGAAGATTATACGGATTCATTGCCCGAAACCGGTGATTATGATTTTGTTATTACAAGCACACAAACCAACGAGGCTCCCATGCAGGTTACCGACGAGCTGGATAACGACACGCTGGGAGTGGTGGTTATCGATTCCATTGGTTTTGAAAGCAGCGAACTTGTTGTTGAATGGGAAACCCTTGAAGATGCAGACGCCTATTTTGTGAGGTTGTACGACGACTCCGGAAAATTAATTTTTGTAGGGAACCAGGTTGATGATGACGAAACCGAGTTTTCATTTGGCACTGGCGACCAGGGATGGATCGATTCATCAAACAAAGCTGAGGATGGGGAGACCTATAAACTCGAGATGATCGCTATACTTTATGAATCGGGAAGTTCGACCAATAAAGATTACAATGTTCAGTTTATATCTATTACACCCACTGAAGTTGTGTGGGGAGACTAGAATTTCATTTTTTGGTTTTTGGAGCGTTTCCGCAAGGGAGCGCTCTTTTTTTCCCTCCCCTGATTTCCGCCATTGTTCAACCCGCAAAAAATCACCGCTCAACTTTCTGTTTTTCTTTTCAACTTTTCATTGTACTTTTGTGGCTCATTTTTTATTCACATTATTCTGAACTGGAAAAACATGGAAATTCCGAGCAAATACAACCCGGCCGGGGTGGAAGACAAGTGGTACAAATACTGGATGGACAATAACTATTTCCATTCAACACCCGATGAACGCGAACCTTACACCATTGTAATCCCGCCGCCCAACGTAACCGGTGTTTTACACATGGGGCACATGCTCAACAATACCATTCAGGATATTTTGGTACGGCGCGCCCGAATGACCGGTAAAAATGCCTGCTGGGTGCCGGGAACCGACCACGCGTCGATTGCCACGGAAGCCAAAGTAGTGAATAAATTGCGCGCAGAAGGGATTGATAAATACGATCTTTCGAGGGAAGAATTTTTGAAACATGCCTGGGACTGGACTGACAAACACGGCGGAATTATCCTGGAGCAGTTAAAAAAACTGGGCGCTTCGTGCGACTGGGACCGCACTGCGTTTACCATGGACGAAGCACGCAGCAAATCGGTTAACAAAGTTTTTGTCGACCTTTTTAATAAAGGGTTGATATACCGTGGTGTGCGTATGGTTAACTGGGACCCCGCGGCAAAAACCGCTCTTTCCGACGAAGAAGTGATTTACAAGGAAGTACAGAGTAAATTATATTATTTGAAATATTCTTTAAGCTCCCCCTCCGCGGGAGTTGAGGGGGCTTCTTGCACTCCGGGGGAGATGGAGGGGGCTTTTGTTACGATTGCCACTACGCGGCCTGAGACGATTCTGGGCGACACTGCGGTTTGTGTAAATCCGGCTGATGAACGTTTCCGGCATCTCATTGGAAAGCGTGTGCTGGTGCCGCTCATCAACCGTTCCATCCCGGTTATTGCAGATGAATATGTGGATATGGAATTTGGAACCGGCTGCCTGAAAATTACTCCGGCACACGATATTAACGACTACGAAATAGGGTTGAAACACAATCTTCCTTCCATCGATATCTTTAACGATGATGGAACATTAAGCGAAAAAGCAGAAATGTTTATTGGCGAAGACCGGTTTGCGGTACGCGAAAAAATTATTCCCGAACTGGAAAAAGCCGGCAACCTGGAAAAAATTGAGGACTACACCAACAAAGTGGGTTTCTCGGAAAGAACCGATGTAATTATCGAACCAAAACTTTCGGCACAGTGGTTCCTCAAAATGGATGAACTGGTAAAACCGGCGCTGGAAAATGTAATGAACGACACCATTCGCTTTTATCCGGCAAAATTCAAGAATATTTACAACCACTGGATGAGCAACATCAAAGACTGGTGTATCAGCCGCCAGTTGTGGTGGGGGCACCAGATACCGGTGTGGTATCTGCCCGACGGGAGTTATATCTGTGCAGAAACGAAAGAAAAAGCGCTCGAACTTGCGAAATCACAAACAAGGGAGCATGCTCCCCTGTTGAAACAGGATGAAGATGCACTTGACACCTGGTTTTCCAGCTGGTTGTGGCCCATCTCTGTTTTCGACGGAATCCGCTATCCTGACAACGACGAAATAAAATATTACTACCCC
>JAFGDX010000184.1 GCA_016931875.1 Prolixibacteraceae bacterium | reverse complement strand
TCGCAGCAAATACTCGCCATATTGATTTTTGCTCAGCGGCTGTGCCAGTTTCAGGAGCTGATCCTTATCAATAAATCCCATTTTATACGCAATTTCTTCGATACACGACACTTTCAGCCCCTGGCGCTGTTCAATGGTGGCAATAAAATTCGACGCCTGCAGAAGGCTGTCGTGAGTTCCGGTGTCGAGCCATGCAAAACCCCGCCCAAGCAACTTCACATTTAACCGGTTTTCCTGCAGATACAGGCGATTTAAATCGGTAATTTCCAATTCGCCGCGTTTGGATGGTTTCAGGTTTTTAGCTTTTTGAACCACATCGTTGGAATAAAAATAAAGCCCGGTTACCGCATAGTTCGATTTTGGCTGATCGGGTTTTTCTTCGATGCTGATTACTTTCCCTGACTCATCAAATTCCACCACTCCGTATCGTTCCGGGTCGTTTACATAATACCCGAAAACATAAGCGCCATCTTTCAGCGAAGCCGCATCTTCCAAAATGCTTCTGAAATTATAGCCATAAAAAATATTGTCGCCAAGAATCATACAAACATTATCGTTGCCAATAAACTCTTCCCCCAAAATAAAGGCCTGTGCCAAACCATCAGGTGAAGGTTGAATTTTGTACGAAATGTGCAAGCCCAGTTGCGAACCGTCGTCAAAAAGTTGCTTGTACAAACCAATATCGGTGGGGGTTGAAATAATCAGAATCTCGCGAATTCCGGCCAGCATCAATACTGAAAGCGGATAATAAATCATCGGTTTGTCATACACCGGAATGATTTGTTTCGAGATAGAACGGGTAATCGGATACAATCGGGTCCCGGCTCCGCCGGCAAGAATAATACCTTTCATTTTATTCATTTTGAGTTTGGTAACACAATTTTTTTCAACAATTTCGTCGTTAATTAGTTTGAAATTGTAGGTGTTTTTATTTCCGGATATTTTTCCGGTTCAAAATTAATAAAAGTAAGGAAGCAGGCAACAAAAGAAAAAGGTTTGGCTCCGGGGTTTTAAAAAATAAAATTAAATGCGTAAACATCAATTAAAAGCGGTAAAACTTTTGAAAGTTTTGAATTATGTCTTACTTTTGCGCGCGATTTAAATAATAATAATGTCTAACTCATTAATTTAATTAGAATTACATGACTGAAAAGAAAAATGAAAATCTTGAGCAGGAAGAGGTAAAACAGGAAGACCAGACTCCGGTTCAGGAAGAAAAGAATGTTTCGGAAGAAACAAAAAACGAAACTCCCAAAGAAGACGTTGCTGAAGAAGCGGTAACCGAAACCAAAGCCGAAGAAAAAGCTGAGGAAGTTACGCCGGAAAAAACTGAAGAAGTAGCGGTTGAAGAAGAAAAAGAAGTGGAAGAAGTAAAGGCAGAAGAAACCACCGGCGAACCCGAAGAATTTGACTGGGCAAGCCTGGAAAGCGGACTTGATGCCTATTCTGAAAAAGAAAGAAATAACCTGGAAGATCTGTACAACAACACCTTAAACACCGTAACAGAAAAAGAAGTTCTGCAAGGAAAAGTTATTTCGTTAAACAAACGCGAAGTTGTTGTTGACATCGGTTACAAATCAGACGGAATTGTAAGTTTGAACGAATTCCGTTACAACCCCGATTTGAAAGTGGGCGACGAAGTAGATGTTTACATCGAAAGCCTCGAAGATAAAAAGGGACAGATGATTCTTTCGCACAAAAAAGCCCGTGCAACCCGTTCGTGGGAACGTGTGAACGAATCGCTTGAAAAAGATGAAATTATTAAGGGATACATTAAATGCCGCACCAAAGGCGGAATGATTGTCGATGTATTTGGCATCGAAGCTTTCCTGCCCGGTTCGCAAATTGATGTAAAACCTATTCGCGATTACGATGTATTTGTGGGTAAAACCATGGAATTCAAAGTGGTTAAAATCAATCACGAATACCGTAACGTTGTTGTTTCTCACAAAGCGCTTATTGAAGCTGAACTGGAACAACAGAAAAAAGAAATTATTGCCAAACTCGAAAAAGGACAGGTGCTGGAAGGAACCGTTAAAAATGTTACATCGTACGGGGTGTTTATGGACCTCGGTGGCGTTGACGGGCTGATTCATATTACCGACCTTTCGTGGGGACGTATTTCTCACCCGAGCGAAATTGTTGAACTCGATCAGAAACTGAATGTTGTAATTCTCGATTTCGACGATGACAAAAAACGTATTGCTCTTGGTCTGAAACAATTAACTCCGCACCCATGGGATAAACTCGATGAAACACTGAAAGTGGGCGATTCGGTGAAAGGAAAAGTGGTGGTTATTGCCGACTACGGTGCATTTGTTGAAATTGCCCCGGGAGTGGAAGGTCTGATTCACGTTTCGGAAATGTCGTGGAGCCAGCATTTACGCAGTGCACAAGACTTCCTGAACGTGGGAGACGAAGTGGAAGCACAGATTCTCACCCTCGACCGTGAAGAACGCAAAATGTCACTCGGTATCAAACAACTGAGAGAAGACCCGTGGGAAAATATTGATACCCGGTTTGGAGTTGGCAGCAAACACAAAGCTACCGTTCGTAACTTCACCAATTTTGGTGTTTTTGTTGAAATTACCGAAGGCGTTGACGGGTTGATTCATATTTCGGACCTGAGCTGGACGAAAAAAATCAAACACCCTTCAGAATTTACAGCCGTTGGCGATGAAATTGAAGTGGTTGTTCTCGACATCGACAAGGAAAACCGCCGGTTAAGTTTGGGACACAAACAACTGGAAGAAAATCCATGGGATGTGTTCGAAACCATTTTCACACCCGATTCAATTCACGAAGGAACAGTGGTTGAATTAATGGACAAAGGTGCTGTGATTGCACTTCCGTACGGTGTTGAAGGTTTTGCCACACCACGCCATTTGGTGAAAGAAGACAACACTTCGGTAAAACAGGATGAAAAACTGGATTTCAAAGTGATTGAATTCAACAAATCAGCCAAAAGAATCATTGTTTCTCATTCACGGGTGTACGAAGATGTGAAACGTGCCGAAGAAACTGCAAAACGGAAAACACAAGGTCGTTCTTCCAAAAAAGCAGTAAAATCGGTGAACGATAATATCGAGAAAACAACTTTGGGAGACATCAGCGAACTGGCTGCGTTGAAATCGCAAATGGAAGCTGACGAGAAAAAAGATAAATAAGTCAGGATTGGATAATTTGGACAGAATTTCGTAAATTGACATTATGACATTCGAAATTCTAAAGAAAGGAAATTATACCTTGGTTAAGGTAAATTCCGACAGACTAGATACAAATAACGCTCCTGACCTTAAGTCAGAATTAATTGTTGTTCATAACGGAGGTGAAAAGAATATAATACTCGATTTAAGCAGTGTAATTTACTGTGATTCTTCGGGACTGCGGGCCGTGTTGGTAGCGAACCGCCTTTGCGAAGATGCCATCGGTACGTTTATTCTTTGCGGCCTTCAACCCGATGTGGAAAACCTGGTAAAAATTTCGATGCTTCACACGGTGCTTTTGATAGCAAAAGATGTAAAAGAAGCGGAAGATTTGCTGCTGAAAAAGGAAAATCTGTAACACAGAGATGCCTTTTGAATTGACCATACTCGGAAGTAGTTCTGCATTACCAACATCTGACAGATATCCAACCGCCCAGGTACTGAATGTACTTGGGCGGTTTTTTTTGATCGACTGCGGAGAAGGGACTCAGATTCAAATCCGCAGGCAAAAAATTGGTTTTGGCCGTATCAGCCATATTTTTATTTCACATTTACATGGCGACCATTTTTACGGATTGATCGGTTTGTTATCGACCTTCAACCTGCTTGGGCTAAAAAACGACATTCATATTTATTCACCCTCCGAACTAAAAACCCTGCTCCAGCCCCAACTCGATCATTTAAAAGCCGGCCTTCAGTTTAACATCATTTTTCATCCGCTGAACTTTAAAAAGCCGCAACAAATTTATGCCGATAAAAAAGTGGAGGTTCTTTCCTTTCCGTTAAAACACAGCTGCCCGGTTTGCGGTTTTCTGTTTAAAGAAGTTCAGAAGCAACCCAACATCAAAAAAGAATACATCAAACAATACCAGATTCCCATTGCCGAAATAAAAAACATTAAAGCCGGGGCTGATTTTAAAACCGCCAGCGGCGAAATTATTCCCAACTCCCGGTTAACTATTGCGCCCCCAAAACCACGTTCGTATGCATTTTGTACCGACACGGTTTTTCTTCCCGAAATTTCTTCCATAATCAAAAATGTAGATGTTTTGTACCACGAGGCTACTTTCACCGAAAAACTGAAAGAGTGGGCACAACGAACCATGCATTCAACCGCCCGCGAAGCAGCCGAAATGGCCCGGCTGGCCAACGCCGGGAAATTACTTATCGGCCATTTTTCGGCACGTTACAAAACCGTTTCTGAATTTGAAGAAGAAGCCAGGGCCGTATTTAAAAAAACAGAAGCAGCCGCTGACGGAAAAACATACAAAATAGAAAGATAATTGTTACGGGTTAAGGCCTGAATCGCCGGGGCCTGCCGGCCGCGCAGAGTTCTGTTTATTATGTGCTGCCTTTATTTTTAATTCATCTTTATCCGTAGTCATTCCTCTTTTTAGTCTTCTCTCACTGCCGCTTACTACTATAATTCCGTTATAAAAAATCATATTATTTATGGCCAATTTTTCCGGTAATCCATTGCTATACGATTTCCAAATTTCATTTGAATTATTTTTTTTGTAAACTCCATCCCATTGTCCGGCAAAAACTGAATTACCATTACTAATTACATTAAAAGTATAAAGTTCAGCAGGTAGCCCCTTTTGTATATTTTCCCATGTTAATCCTTTGTCGGTGGAAGACAGTAATTCATTATATGTCATTGCATAAATCGTATTCTCGTCGGAACTAATATTATGCAAGGTGCGATTGGCTAAAACCTGTTTCCACTCTTTTCGGTCATTGGGGGTTGTGAATGCTCCTTGATTCGTACCAATATAAATGCTCTCATCAAATTCTGTCATCCCATTTACCTGCATTGTACTGTTTCCGAATTCCAGTTCCCATTTATTTTCAATTTCATTGAAAGCGAATAAACCTCCATTAGTGCCTGCATACAATTTACCGTCGATCTCAACGAATCTTCGAATGGTAAAATTAGTAAGGCCTGAATCTCGTTTTTCCCAATTTTTCCCTAAGTCCGGCGACGAAAAAACTCCGCTGGTTTGTGTACCTACATAGATTTGATTTTAAAAAAAATCAGAGGTCCGGGATTACTTTCAATAATTCTCTTGTCTGTTGGAATGTGAACCCATTGGTTCTTTTGAAAATCAAAAAGGAAGACTCCTTTTTCTTTTGTTGCAATTCCAAGCGATTTATCGGAACCAGCAATGGCCCCCAAAGCTATGTTAATTGAATCTGGCAATCCATCGCTTTTATTTTCCCAGGTCAAACCATTATTGACTGAAAAGTAAACGACTCCATGAATTGTTTCAACAGGGGTTTTAATTTCAGAAGAGGAAAAACCATCACTTTTTGCTAATTTTCGATTTACTTTATTTTGGCGTCCGTTACATGAACACAAAATAGCAAGTAGTATTATTAGTGTAAGTTTTCTCATTCTATGTCAATTTAAATCATGTTTTCTGTCGATTTAAACCAACACGCATAGAGTAGAGCCTGATAGCCTACCCCTTATTACTGTACCGAAAGATACGAATTCCGACCTTTACAGCCGCTATATTGTTGGCTGGTCGCTATCCAATACAACACCAGCCCGCAATGCAAACAATTTAAAATAGCTAAATTAAACAAGCCAGCAATCATCCACATTCAAATAAAAAAGACTTTATAGTATTTTATTGAAAATTAAAGAGTAACTTGCTCTGAAGTTTCAATAATTTTATCGGTTATGCCATTATTTATGGATATTCATTTGGTTGGTGAAGTTTCCGTAGAGGACACCCGGAAAGCCCATCTGGCTGATTTAGCCGTCCAGGAAAAATATGGCGTTAAATACCACCAATACTGGTTTAATGAAAAGGCAGGCACGGTGTATTGCCTGATGGAAGGCCCCGACAAGGAATCGTGTGAAGCAACCCACCGGGAAGCAAACGGAATAACAGCATGTCAGATAATTGAAGTGGAAGGTGGCATGTACGATATTTTTATGGGTGAAAACCAAAAAGTGGATCATGGCCTGGTACGACAGGAGAACGGCGAACCAGATGCGGGATACCGTTATATTCTGACGCTTGATATTATTGCAAACACTGCCAGTAAAAATTCGATAAATTTCGATCAGCTAAAACTTCCCAAAAAGCCGAAGAGCATTGCACTTGAAATGATTCATGAATTCGATGGGAAAAAAATAAAAACCGCTGGCTTTGATAAAATTGTTGCCGTTTTTAAAAATCCGGAAAAAGTGCTTCGTTGTGCCTACGAAATTCAAAAGGAATTTCTTCAATATCAAAATAATCCAAATCTAAGTTCGGAAAATATTTCCTTCAACATGGGAATTAGCGTGGGACAACCGGTTACTGAAAACGAAGGTTTTTTTGAGAAAGCAATCCAAATGAGCCAAAGGCTCTGTTTTATTGCAGGCGACAATGAAATTATAATTTCGAAATTGTTTGAAGAACTCTGCGACACCAACGAAATTATCAAAAAACACATTCAGCTGCGTATTGTAAACCGTGCGGAACAAAACTTTCTGGACAACCTGCTGGACATTGCTGAGAACAAATTTTCAGAATATGAATTTGGTGTGGACTGCCTGAGCCGTGACCTGGGAGTCAGCCAGCCACAACTGTACCGGAAAGTTACAGCAATTACAGGTCGTTCGCCGGTAAACTTTATCCGCGACATACGATTAAACAAAGCCCTTTCGCTGATAAAGGAAAACAAATACAACCTGTCGGAAATTGCCCTGGAAGTAGGTTATAACAGTCCTTCCTATTTTTCCAAATGCTTTCAGGAAAAATTTGGCATCAAACCTTCAGGAATTGCTGTCTGACTTCCCAAATCCCCCCTCCATTCCAAATTCTTTCCTGAATGAAAATTTACATTTTTTGAATTAATAAAGGTGGATGAACTCTTTTTCTGCCCGTAACTTTGTTCGTAGAATTTTCTGTATCAAAACATTAATCACTACAGAATTTCATTAATCATCTTAAAAATGAAAAATTATGAAAACAATTAAAACATGGAAAGCATTGGCGGTTTTGGTTGCACTCTTTTTGAGTTTGCCCGGAACATCGCAGGAAAAAAAATCGCATGAACTGGTATTGCATCCGCATGAATTTAAGGGCCCAATACATCTTTCACCTGAAGATTTTCCTACAGGAAACGTTATAAATATGGTTGGCGGATGGGGCGGAATGGCTGTGACTATCAATCAAGCACCCGCCGGTACCGATTATACTCCTGTTTTGGTCGGTTTAAAAGATGATCTTTGCCAGGTTCCACACTGGGGTTATCTCGAAAAAGGAAAACTGCGAATCATCGACAAGAACAAAAAGACAACAGTTGTAAATGGTGGGGAAGTATTTTATATGCCCCCGGGACATACTGCCATTATTGATGAAGACTCCAAAATTATTGAATTCAGTCCTGAAGAAGGTATGCATGAACTGAATAAACATGTACAAAAGAGAGTGGCTGAAATGCAAAACAATCAGTAAAACATAAAAACAATGTTCAGTAAGTTAAAAAATCAGGTTAAAGGAGAAGTTATTCTCCCGGAAGACAACAACTACGACGAAGCCCGGAGTATTTACAATGCCATGATTGATAAAAAACCGGCTGCCATTCTGAAATGCAAAACTGCAGATGATGTTGCACAGGGAGTAAATTTTGCCCGGGAAAACAATCTGGAAGTTTCCATAAAAAGCGGCGGGCATAATGGCGCGGGGCTTGCCCTGGTGGACGGCGGACTGGTGATTGACCTTTCTGAAATGAATGACATTCAGATTGACCCGGAAAAACGAACGGCAAATATACAGCCCGGAAGTACACTGAAAGAGGTGGACAAGGCCACACATGAATTTGGCCTTGCTCTTCCTTCCGGAATAATTGGGACTACCGGCATTGGCGGATTAACCCTGGGCGGAGGAATTGGCTACCTGAGCCGAAAAGGCGGCCTGACCATTGACAACCTTTTGGAAGCGGAAGTGGTGCTGGCCAATGGAGAACGGGTAATTGCAAACTCTGGTTCGCATCCCGAACTTTTTTGGGCAATACGTGGAGGAGGCGGAAACTTTGGTGCGATAGTTTCATTTACATTCAATCTGATTCCGGTAAAAAATGTGTATGCCGGTCCTATGTTCTGGCCGCTGGAGAAGGCTGCCGAAGCCATGAAATTTTATGACGAATACACAAAAAATGCGTCCAACGATTTGTATGGTTTTTTTGCATTTCTGATTGTACCGCCTGCACCACCCTTCCCCGAACATTTGCATAATAAAAATGTATGCGGCGCGGTTTGGTGCTACACCGGGCCTGCCGAAAAAAGAGAGGAAGTTTTTAAACCCATCCGCGAATTTGGGCCGCCGATACTCGATTTTGTGGGGGAAATCCCAATGCCGGCCCTCAACAGTATGTTCGACGAATTGTATCCTCCGGGGATGCACTGGTACTGGAAATCGGTTTATCTGACGGAACTGTCTGACGCTGCCATCCGGTCTGCGGTTGAACACGGCTCAACGATTCCAACCCTGCATTCCACCACTCATTTTTATCCCATTGACGGAAAAGTGCACGAAGTGGACGCTGATGAAACCGCCTGGGCAAACCGC
>JAFGDX010000183.1 GCA_016931875.1 Prolixibacteraceae bacterium | reverse complement strand
TGAAAATACTGATGCTGTCAGTTATTCTTTCGGCCTGTCATTCAAAAAAATCTGACAGGTTAAAAACCGAAACCGTGGCTGATACAATTCCGGCAATAGTTGAAACAGCCTCATTTTTGCCTGATTTGGTTCCCGGAGAAGTAAGGTTTGACGAAAATGCATTTGGCGAAATTATTGAGCTAAAAGGCGAACAAAAAACCACCGATGCCATTTTTGAAGTCAGGGAAACACAAATGCTGGTAAACGACAGTTTGCTGATAATGGCCAACCTGAACAGCGAAAACAGGTTTATGGCATTTTCCCTGCCCGGGTTTCAGCTTGTAAAATCGTTTGGAAAAGTGGGCCGGGGACCCGGTGAATTCCAGTATCCTCAATTGGTTCCGGCGGCTGACAACGGGGGTTTGTGTTACATTTATGAGCGGGCAAACAATCATCTTTTTTTGTTGAACAATGATTTGAGCATTTCGGAATTGCCGTTTCAACTGCCCGAAACGACCACCAATCACGCCATAAACGACAAGCAGGTGGCCGGTTTTTTACCCGGTGAATTTGTATATGCCGAATCGGTGAAAGGCGGAAAAGCAGTTTTTGAGTTTAAAGTGGATGGAGATTCGGTTCAAAGCCGGCAAATTTTCAACCTCTCCTTTTCTGATGCACATAAAAGCTGGGCTTCCTATATCGGCGATTTTGGCGCCAATGCAGAAAAACTACGTGTAGTGTATGCCTACAAGTATTTTAAGCGACTGATTTTTGTCGATTTGAAAAACAATACATCACGGACACTCATTTTTGATGCGGGCGAGGCCGGAAAAGGAGATGCAATTTCGGTAATGAGTCCGGAAAATGTCACGCATTACTGGGGTATGTCGGCACAAAGCGATTTTGTGTACGTGTTGTACAGTGGCCGTTCGCCGGTGGATGTGAACAGGGAGTGGCAGAAAAAACAGTTTTACATTTTTGTGGAAAAGTACGACTGGAACGGAAATCCGGTGGCAAAATACCGGCTCGACAACTGGGGCTACTTTTGTGCCGACCAAAAACGCGGAAAAATTTACCTGGCCTCGGTAAACGACGAGCAGCCGTTTTTTGTGTACACTGTGAAATGAATTTACATTGAATAATATCAGACTTATATTGTTCAATCCTTTCAATAATATTCAAACAAAAAAAATGAATGCCAAAAACCAATTCAAACAAAAACTTTCTCCCCGTCTTTGCGTCTCTGCGGTTAAAAAGTTATTCAAAACAATAATTCATTTTTACCCTGCGATTGTTTTTCTGCTGGCAATAAGTTGTAACAATCCTTCCGGACAATTGGATATAATTCCGCTGGAGCCAACACAAAACGAAAAGCCCGCCCCTGGCAAACCAACACAGATAATCAAATTGGAAACTACGCCTGAATCTCAACTTGGATATATTGACAAAACGGCCTTCGATACTGAATATAACCGCATTTTTGTGCTTTCCGATTTTACAGTGTTTATTTTCGACAACAACGGTAAGTTTATTTCAAAACTCAAAAAAGGGAGAGGGCCTGGTGAAGTTTCAATGATTATCGCCTTTTCGCTGAACAAACAAAAGCAACTGTTTTATGCTCTTGATAATTCAAACCGGATTTGTGTTTTTGATTACAGCGGAAAAATGCAGAACGATTACCAACTGGATGGTTTTTATGGGAAAGATATTCAGGTTATTGATGACAACAATGTTTTTTTACTCAACATTAAGGTGTTTGACTGCGAACCTTATTTTGCGGGCATTTATAATTTTGAAAAAAAACAAATAATTCAACGATTTATTCCCCGCGAAGAAAGTCCTTATCCCGAATTAATGATGATTGTCAACAACAGTTTTACGTCTGTCAACGAACGAAAATTTTTTTCTACTACTAATATTTTTGGGTTGTTTGAATTTAAAGAGGGTGATTTTCAAAAAGTAATTTCCTATGATTTGGGCAACAGAAAAGTGCCGGAAAGTTTAATACAAAAAACAATGGAAAGCGGAAGAAGAGCAAGGTTTGGCGAAGAGGCACAAAAAAATAATTACGTGCCATACCTGCTGAATTCATTTTATCACAAAGGACACTTTTGGGCGATTATTGATGATGAAGAAAGAAGTTGTTATGCCATCAGCGAAAAAAACAGGAACAAGGTTTATCTGAGAGGCCCGGTTTCATCTTATTTTAATTTACCCAATGTTTACTCCTTTGGTTTACCCAAAGAAATCAATCAGGATTACCTTGTGTTTGCCGGCCACCCAACCGACTTTTTTGATGAGAACACAACATCGGAAAAAACAACGATTGAAATTGGAAATCAAAAACTGGAAATTGAGTTGGGAGAAAATCCGTTTTTGGTGGTGGTAGAATAAAGAGCTGTTTGAAGGGTTTGAAATGGTTTGAACAACTTCAGAACAAACGATAGTGAATTTTTGTGAGATAATTTTTTTTGTTGACAAAAGCATGGCCGGGAAACACCAAATCACCCAAGTTTTAACAACTGAAAAACGCTAAAATGAAAAAAGGAACCTGCGTGGTTTTTCTCTGCTTCTCGCTGGTAAAAATAGCGGCAATAGTTTTTCTTCCTGTAATTCAAAAAAAAAGACTGTTTTCTAAAAACACAGAAACGAAGGAAATTTAAACTTTCTTATTTTCGTAACCAGTATTTCCAGGTGGTCGTCGGCTTGAATAACACTTTCTACTATGTATTTTTTATGGTTGATCGAAATTTTATCTCTGTACTGAGGTATTTCCAAAATATTCAATTCCCTTAGAAATTTTCTCGATTTACCAAATTGCCGGGTGTAAAATTTAACTTTTGGCATTGCTGTAATTGTATTACCTCATAAATTTAATTATTTATATTTCACTATCAAGTATTTATTATCCTGATTTTTTCTGAGATGAATGATTTAAAACCGTGTTGTATTTGCACAACAAATATCCATTCATTCATGAAAAACTGCATCAACCTGAGAAATGAATTTCAGTGTAACATTCCCAACCCTGTTTTTGTTGATTTTTTTACTGAATACCACTTAAAATAAAAAGATTACAGTAATTTTTTCTTTGCTAAAATGTAAAACTGCAGCAATGTTGAATTGGAACTCAATGGAATATTTATACACTGCTTTCGTTGGGGTAAAATGTGGTTATTTCCCGATACAGAAATTCTTAAAAATATGCCCCAGCACCTCATCGGTGGAAATTTCGCCGGTAATTTCACCTAAATAGTGCAAACATTCGCGGATGTCCTGCGAAAGAAAATCACCGGTAATGTTGGTATTGAGGCCGGTTAAAACGCGTTCGATAGCGGCATGGGCGTTTTTCAGGATTTCGTAATGACGGGCATTGGAAACAATCACATCCTCCTGGTTCAGTGCATCGGTATTTACAGCGTGGCTCATCAGTTCAATTAAAACTTCGAGGTTTTGTTTTTCGCGGGCTACAATAAATACACGGTTTTCGTTTTCGCGCAAAGTTAATTTCTTCAGTTCATTAATGGTTTCCGCATTTCCGACATCTGTTTTATTGGCCACAATAATGAGTTTCTGTCCGTTGGTTATTCGCTTTCGTATTTTGTCGATACGGCCTTTTACAACAGGGTAGGGGTTTTGGGTGTCCACCACCAGCAAAACCACTGTAGCTTCACTTAGTTTGTGGTACGTACGTTCAATCCCCATACTTTCAATTTGGTCAACGGTTTCGCGAATTCCGGCTGTGTCGAAAAACCGAAATGCCGTTCCATGAATATTCACCACATCTTCTATAACATCGCGCGTGGTTCCGTGAATATCGGAAACAATGGCTTTGTCTTCATTCAGCAGGGCGTTCAGCAGTGTGGATTTTCCCACGTTGGTCTCGCCCACAATTGCCACCGGAATTCCGTTTTTAATAACATTTCCCAGTTGAAAGGAATTTTTCAGTTTGCGTAGCAGTAACTCCACTTTTTCAGCCAGTTTATGCAATTCGGTGCGGTCGGCAAATTCCACATCTTCTTCACTAAAATCGAGTTCCAGTTC
>JAFGDX010000182.1 GCA_016931875.1 Prolixibacteraceae bacterium | reverse complement strand
TATACCATTTCGTTGCGCGATTTTATTGTGGATGTTGAAGGGAACAGTTACGGAACCATTAAAATTGGCAGCCAAACCTGGATGAAACAGAATTTGAGAGCAACCAAATCTGCCCGGGGAGAAAAAATTGAAAGTTTTGTGTACCGTGATGATAATGCATTGGCAGAAACCTACGGAAGGTTGTATACCTGGGATGCAGCCATGAATGGCTCAGCCGAAGAAGGCGTGCAGGGAATTTGCCCCGATGGCTGGCATATCCCTACCGATGAGGAGATGAAAATGCTGGAAATAGCCCTTGGAATGACCCGCGAAGAGGCCGACAAGGGAAACGTGTGGCGGGGGCCAGACGTGGGGACCAAATTGAAATTCGGCGGATCTTCCGGTTTCGATGCACTTCTTTCCGGAAGAAGAGCCGATGACGGAATGTACAGCTACATGGATAAAACGGAATATTTATGGACTTCAACCCAAAGCGGCGAAAACAAAGCATGGCGGAGAACTCTCGATAAGCTGGCCAGCGATGTGGGCCGTTTTGATTCAACGCCAAAAAGTTACGCGTTTTCTGTGCGCTGTGTAAAAAACGACAAATAGTTTACATCAATCGCAGTTCCCGAGTATTTTTTTAGCTTTTTACCCTGCAAATTCATTTTCTTTTTCAAACATTTGCTCTAAACAAAAATACAGAAATATGTAATTTCTCTTTTTTAATCTTGTTTTTTTATTATAATTTAGCATTGTTAAACTTTTCGAAATTAACAAAATAGATACTTTGATTTTAATCAAATGTAAATTATAAATGTTGGTGGAACGGAACGACTGACAACTGCGTTACAAACTGATTTTAACCTGATTCAATTTTGCCATGAGCAAACAAATTTATTTTTTTGCAACCTGCCTTCTGGCTGGCTTATTTTTTATACAATGTGAAAAAGAAGGAGAAGAGCCCGAAACAAAACCTGCTCCCATCCAAATTTCTTCTTCTGTACAAAATGTATCGGAATACGGCGGCAGCGATGGTGCCATCGATTTGACCGTCACTGGCGGAGTTCCTCCCTATTCATTTTTATGGTCGGATAACAGCACCACCGAAGATGTTTCAAATCTTGTAGCTGGCAAATATTATGTTTTGGTAAACGATAAGGAGTTTCAGATAAGAACCGACACCTTTGAAATTACACAACCCGCACCGCTTCCCCTTTCCCTGCAGTTTGAAATTACTAATCCGTCGGAAACAGGTGCTGCCGACGGAATGATAAATACCATAATCAGCGGAGCTTCACCGTTTACCATCCTTTGGTCAACCGGCGCAGATACCAAAGATATTTCCGGATTAACAAGCGGTGAGTATATTATTACCGTTACCGATAATGCGGGCCAGACAGCAACCGACACCATTGTTTTGGAAGATGCCTTAATGGATATTGACGGAAATAAGTACAAAACCGTCAAAATCGGCGATCAAATCTGGATGAAGGAAAACCTGAAAGTTACCCACGCGCCTGACGGCACCGAAATTGAATCGTTTATTTATAACAACGACGCCTCCTATCTGAAAGTTTACGGCCGGTTGTACTCCTGGAACTCTGCCATGAATGGATCCACCACAGAATCAACCCAGGGAATTTGCCCCAATGGCTGGCATATTCCTACCGACAACGAGGTTAAAGTATTGGAAATGGCTTTGGGAATGACTCAGGCAGAAGCTGACATGGTAAATACCTGGCGCGGAAAAACGGTGGGTACCCAGTTGAAAGCAGGCGGGACTTCAGGTTTTGACGCACAATTATCGGGAAGAAGATCAAATACCGGAAGCTACAGTTTTATGGGAAGAGTGGAATATTTCTGGACGTCAACCGAAAGCAGCAGCACCTATGCCTGGCGGCGCTGTCTTGATAAATACGATGACAAATCAGGTCGCTACAATACTTTTCCGAAAACCTATGGTTTTTCTATCCGCTGTATTAAAAATGATGATTAAATCAAAAAATGAAATGAAAAAAACGGCGCTTTTAATAGTACTTTCCCTGTTTATTTTCTGTTTTTGCAGCAAAGAAGATGAACCCGAACCCGTACAAAAATTGGTGTATCACTCGCTTGTTGCAGAAAAAGATACCATTGTGCCGGGGGAAGAAATCAGTATTACCGCCACGGCCACCGGGAGCAATCTGCAGTATTTCTGGTCGGCCAGCCTGGGCGACATTCTGGGTTCGGGAGCAACCGTAATTTATGCCACTTCGCCCTGCCAGATTGGAAAAAACAAAATTACATGTAAAATAACCAACGGAAATGATCAATCGGAATCAAAAACCATCACAATTGTTGTTCAGGAGGAATCGTTTTAGCATTGCATTTTTTATCGCCTTTCTTGTTACCGGGAATAGTTTCGGGCAGTGTCTGTCGTCGGTGAACCCGGTTGGCGGAACCAACAACCTGCTGGTGCTCGAAAAAAAATCGTTGCGTGTAATTTCGTTTTACAAATACGGACAGGGAACGCAGTATTTCGAAAACAGCAGCCATTCTGATTTTGATTTGATAAGAAAAGCTTACTACAATTATCTTTCAACTTCTTTTGGTTATGGAGTAACCAACAAGTTTACCCTGGAACTGGAAACCGGTTATTTTTTTAACAAAACCCAGATTTACGATCTGGAGCCGGAATACCGTTTAACCGGAAAGGGATTTTCCAATTTTGTTGTTATGGGCAAACACAGCCTTTTTTCAGAACCCGTAAAACGAATTTATGTAACCGGGGCTGCCGGTGTTAAAATCCCTTCCTCCCGGAGTCCGCAACTGGTGAATAATGTGGAAATCCCGGTTGAAGTGCAACCAACCATCGGCGCTTACGGGCTGGTAGCGAACCTTTCTTTTGTAAAAGAAAATTCGGAAAGCGGAATGCGGTATTTTCTGATTTCGAGAATGGAAACCCATTCAGCCAATAAAAATGAATACAAATTGGGAAACTCGTTTTTTAATTCGTTTTACATTTCCAAACACCTCATGTTTCCCTGGTTAAAGGGCGACTGGACCACCATTCTTCAACTAAGGAACGAAATCAGAACCCACGATAAAATCGATGGCGTAAAAAAAGAATCATCCGGAAGTACCTTGTTTTTTCTGTCACCACAAATTAATTATGTTTACAAAGATGAATGGTACCTTTCTGCCATGATCGATTTTCCGGTTTACCAGAATTTTAGCGGTACACAATTGGGTGCCGGAACAGGACTGACTTTCATTTTGTCGCGAACATTTAGATTATAAAAGTTGCTTTATTCCTGCAGTTCAGCGATGTATTTCTTGTTTTTAACTTCATTCCCAGATATTTAAACTAAATTTTTTTACATTCAGATATCTTTGTTTTAATTTTAATAAAAAATCAAAACGTGATTCCAGTTGCAGAAGAAGCGCTGGTTTAAACTGCTCTAAAGTTATTAGCAAACCGCTTGTTGGTTTCTATTGTAAAGAATTTGTTTTGAATAAATTTTTATGAGTATGAAAGGCTTCTTAATTTTTCAACTGATTTTATTAAACGTGCTGTTCAGGATAAATAGTCAGCAACAGAATTCAGAAAATAAAATTCAGGCGGCTGAAAATTTTAAAAATATTGAGTTGAATGGAACAGCCTACAATCGTGGATTTACACATGGACAAACTCTTGCCTCAGAAATTGACACCATAATTGAACGATGGAAAAAGGAAATTGAAAGCAGCTTTGAAACCGATTTTGAAAATGTAATCTGTTCCTTTTTTGAAAAAACAACTATGGTGGATACCGTTAAAAAATATTGTCCTGAACTTTTGGACGAAGTGAAAGGAATTGCAGATGGGGCAGGGCAAAAATATAAAACCGTACTTGCCTTGCAAATGAGTGAAGAGATTGAAAACGCCGGCGAGTATTTGGTTGAAGCCAAATGTACTTCTGTCAGCTCTTCCAAAACAAAGGAACAGCCCACCATTGTTGCCCAAAACATGGATCCTCCGGCTTTTCTGCAGGGGTTTCCCACTTTGCTGCATATTAAAGGTGAAAAAAATCAGCCCGAAAGTTATGTGTTCACTTTTCCGGGTTTCATTGGGTTGTGTGGTTTGAGCAAAAATGTGGCAGTTGCCTGCAACGGAATTTCAATGCTGAATCACCGCGAAGACGGATTACCAGTGGCTTTTGTTCTTCGGAGTTTGCTTATTCAAAAGAATGAAAAAGAAGCGTTTGATTTTGTGCAAAACATACCGCATGCAACGCCGCAATGCTACACCGTTGGCGGAACAAATTCCGCAAAATGTTTTGAATGTTCCGCGTGTTCAGTAAATGCATTTTTTCCTTTTGAAAACGAAGGTATTACACTTCATACCAACTTTGCTGCGGTTAACCGCGATTTTAATCAAAAGTACATCAACTTGCTTGCGGAGTACGGAAAAACGACGGATGATGCCTATTTCTGCCCGCGTTATTTTCTGGCTTTCGACAAAATCAAAGAAACCGGATTTCATTTAACCCGGGAAAATATTCGTACAATTTTAAGTTTAACCGAACCAGAAGTTCATCCCATTGCCAACGACGAAACTTATGGTTGTCTTATTATGGAAATGAAGGAAAACCCGGTGCTTCATTTTGCCCCCGGCAAACCCAATGAAACGGAATTTCTTACTTTTCAAATCAACGCGCCATGAAAAAAACAGTGCTGGTTTTGCTCATTTTTCCACTTTCCCTTTTTTCTCAGGAAGAAATATTGACAAAACGGGAAATCAACCAAAATTCTGTTGTAGATGAATTAAATTTACTTTACAACGAAACCGGTATTTTTAACCTGCATCCCGAAGTGTTGGAAGCTGAACAGAGCGTAAAATATTTATTACCCACAACCAAAATCCTTTTTAGCGATATCAGGTTGCTCCCTGCAGTTTCGGAGAATTTTGCCCGGTCCGTTTTAAAATATAGAAATGATTTGACCACACTCACTCATTTTGGTTTCAGAATGACCGGAAATATTGCCGGAGGTTTTGGCCCGCCGCTTCCTGGAGTTCCTCCTTCTGAAATTTTAATCCAAACACCACATCAACTGGAAGAATATTTAAATCAGTTAAGAAATAAGATTGATTTCCAGTTTGCCGATGATGTCGGGCAGAAAAATTGGGATAAACTGTCGTTTAAATTTCAAAGTGCGCTGGTGAAGTTTTTGATGGCCTGTACAACCGCTGAACCCATTCTGCATGATTTTATTTCGGCTCAAAATATAGTATTTTCAGGTACAGAAAGCCCGGAAGATGTGTATGAAAAACTAATTGACCCCTGGCAAAAAAGACAACTTGATAACTTTAGTGTACTAGAAAGTTTGAAAGAGGTTGATTTGGCAAAACTGGCATTTTGTAACCGAATTATTAATGAAAACCTGCGCTCGTTTCTCCAGGTTTCAGAAACTTCGGTTGATTGTCAACATTTTGAAATTGAAACAAAATATGGAAGCATCGGAATATTTGGTAATCAGAAAGATACCATTTCAAAAAATTATTTTATTTCGCTTGATTTTGGCGGAGATGATTTATACACAAACAATTGCGGGAGTAATATGCCGTTGAAAAATGAGATTGGTTTGCTGGTTGATTATTCGGGTAACGATGTTTATAAAAGCGATTTTATAAATGCCGGAATTTTGGGTTTGTCTTTTTTACTTGATTTTGGAGGAAATGACGAATATAAAAATTCAAAACCGGGATTGGCATTTTCTCTTTTCGGATCTTCTGTTTTTACTGATTTTGATGGCGACGATTTGTATGTAAGTTCCGGGATTTATTCACAGGGTTCTGCAGTTGCCGGAGTTTCAGTTTTTATCGATCAAAAAGGAACCGACCGCTATTTCTGCAAAAATTATTCACAGGGTTTTGGGGGAACTTTGGGTTGCGGCATTTTACTCGATGTGGCCGGAAATGATATTTTTAAAGGAGCAATGCCCGGTGAAAACGAACCGGATTTTGCGTCTTTTATACAGGGTGCATCCCGGGGGCGATGGGCAGAAGCAACCGATGGTCAGTCGCTTGCCGGTGGATTTGGAATTTTTATTGACGGTGACGGTGCTGATACCTGTTTTGCAGGAAGTTTTAGCCAGGGGGCAGCATATTATTTCGGAACAGGCATGTTTAACGATATTACAGGAAATGATGCTTACAACGCAGTTTCACACAGCCAGGGTTACGGCGTACATTTTGCACTGGGAAATTTTTGTGATTTTACAGGTGATGACAATTACAATGCGAAAACCGAACAATCAAAAATTACACAGATTATTGGGAGTGGCCGCGACAACTCCTGCGGAATATTCTGCGATAAAACCGGAAATGATTCTTACTATTTTGGAAACCGCAGCGCCGGAATAGGCGACATGCGCGGCTTCGGTTGCTTTTTTGACGGTTCAGGCGAAAACAGTTTTTACCAGATTTCAAATGATTTAAATTCAGGTTCACCATCGCTGGGGAAAGCTGTTTCCCCAATTCATCCGGGCAATGAATTCAGACTGTTTAGTAAAGAACTAAACTGGAACTCCGGCATTTTTATTTCAAAAAACGGAGTTAACAGGTTTTTTCAGGTTTTAGGTGAAGATCCTTCTGAAATTCAACATATTAATAAAAATTCAACCGATTCTGTTTTAAAATTGTCGCAGGTTTTTTTGATAGATAAATAACTTTTGCAGCATAAATTTTATGAACAAACCAGGAGATGTTGTATGTTTTTTTATAAACCTGCTGCCGTAAACCTGTTTAAACAAAGTGTGCGTTACCAGGTTTATTGTATTATTTTTAGCGAAAAAAATTATGCAACCAAAAGTTAGCAAAACCGGCAAATTAAAAGAGCATATTTCCACCGCTGCAATTTTTGACAACATCCATCAGTTTTCACTTTCTTTTTTAACTGAAAAAGAAATTTTGTATGTAAAGAAAAAGCTGAAAAAGGAGGATGACTGCATTGTTTACAAATATCCGGAACTTCTTTTTTTAGGGAAGATAAATCAAAAGAAAGAAAGCTATATGCAGGTGGAAGCGGCGCGTGTGGCGGGTTCCAAACTTTTTGATTCATTGAAAGCCGAAAAAATAAAATCGGTTCAATTGATGAATTTTAGCCGCCCTGAACTGATGCCGGCATTTTTGGAAGGCCTGCTGCTTTCTGCTTATTCCTTTTCGAAATACAAAAAAGAAAAGGTGGAGCTGGCGTTGAAAGAAATTTTCATTTTTGATAACGAAACCGCTACTGATCAGATCAATGAGCTGCTGATTCTCTCGCAGGCGGTTTTTTATGCCCGCGATTTGGTAAACGAACCCCTTTCGTATTTAACGGCAACACAATTTTCTGCCGAAATGGAAAAACTGGGCGAAGAAGCCGGGTTTTCAGTGGAGGTGTTTAACAGGAAAAAAATAGAAACCCTGAAAATGGGCGGGTTGCTGGCGGTTAACAAGGGAAGTATCGACCCGCCAACTTTTAATATTCTGGAATGGAAACCCGAAAATGCAAAAAATAAAAAACCAGTGGTTTTGGTTGGAAAGGGGGTGGTTTACGACACCGGCGGACTGAGTTTAAAACCCACCCCAAAATCAATGGATTACATGAAAAGCGACATGGCCGGAGCAGCTGCCGTTGTCGGAACCCTTTATGCAGCTGCAAAAAATAGTTTACCGCTTCATATTGTGGGATTGATTCCGGCCACCGACAACCGCCCCGACGGAAATGCCTATGTTCCGGGCGATGTAATTACCATGTTCGACGGAACCACGGTTGAGATAAAAAACACCGATGCGGAAGGACGCCTC
>JAFGDX010000019.1 GCA_016931875.1 Prolixibacteraceae bacterium | reverse complement strand
AGTGGGGTTGGTGCCGTTAATCAACGCTAGATTTTCACATCACCGTTTAGTTGATTTTTATACTTTTTCTGTGAAAATGCCACCCATTATGTCTTTTCACCCTACGGTAATATTTAAAAATGAATCAGGGCTTTTCTTTCCCTGCCGTTCATTAAAACGGTAAGCGGGTGTTCAAATTCAACATGTTTAATAAATTCGGTTTCTTCCACAACGGTTTGCTGCAACAGCATTTCCATTTTTAACTGCGAGTTGTGTGAGTTGTGCGGGACGGAAAAATACCCCACATTCATGGAAGTTACATTGTGAAAAAAATGCGAGCCCAGCGAGGCATCCAGCGGAAAATCGGGAAGCCCCATTTCAACAATAATGCGGGCTTTTGAAATATGCGCCCAAAAAACCGGAATTCCGGTAAACGCATCGCGCGAGCCCCACCTGCCGGGACCAATTAAAATATACTCCTTGCCCTGTGTTTCAAATTTCCGGTTCAGCTTACTGATTTCTGCTGCCATTTGTTTGGTTTTCATTTTGTCGAACCGGTCAGGGTCGATAAAAACCACATCTTTAATATGATTTATTTTTCCGTTGCCCATGCCGCGTTCAGCATACATAAAAATTTTATCCCCGTCAACCGTTCCCAAATCAATTTCAACCTTGTCTTCCATCCGGATTAACGGTTTTATTTGCAGCAAATAAAAGGTAGGCTGCCCGTTTTCGGCCTTTTCAAAATCAATGGCATATTCAATTTCAACCGGCGAGCCCATCGCCTCTTTAAACAGTTTCAAAAGAATCTGCAGGGTTTCAGCCAGGGGTAAATAATTATATTTCAGAATATTTGCAAAATCGACCACCCGCGGGCCATTCATTTGAATTCCCGGGATCAGATCGTCATTTTCAAAAGAATAAGTTGAAACTGAATGGTCGAGTGTTCCATCCTCTTCAGCATCTTTTATTTTGAATTTTTTTATGGCGGCATTTTCACCTTCGGCTATTAAATCAAAATCAGTTTTGGTGAAATCGATGGCATAAAAATATTTTTGCGAATCGCGGATTTGGTCTTTTACCGATGTGGGGTTTATGTTGGGATAAAGCGGGCAAAACCGGTAGGAATTTTCTCCGCCAGCCACATACATTCCCAAACCAATGGCAGCCACCGAAAAACCATCTTCGGGTTTCATATACGAAATGGGATAATAATTATACGACTGTGCCACGCCCGAAATACTAGGATAATACTTGTTGTTGTAGTTCTGCCCCACTACTTCCTGGATAACCACTGCCATTTTCTCTTCTTCAATTTTGTAATTCACCGCATCAAAATATGCCTGTGCCGAATCGGTAAAAATACTGGCGTAAACCAGTTTAATAGCCGTTTCCAGTTGCTGGTACCGGACTAAAATATCGGGGTGGTTGTTGGGAATCAGATAGGTGGCATACACTCCTGAAAAAGGCTGAAGAAGCGAATCTTCAAACAACCCCGAGGAACGCACGGCCAGCGGTTTATTCATGGCTTTCAGATATTCCATTAAGCGCCGCCTGATTTTTTCATCAAATTCCGATTCCAGAAAATGTTGCCGGATGGATTCAAAATCGTTTAACGAGTAAATATCATCGTATAAATTGTTTATTTCTATGAACTTGTCGAATTCGAGCGCTCCCAAAACGGCGGTTGCCGGAATGCGGATATTCATTCCTTTGATGTAGTGCTGGAAATCGATATTTTCGATTATGTGACAGATAAACGCTATTCCTCGCCCCTTTCCTCCCAGCGAGCCTTTGGCCATACGAACCACAAACCGGTTGTGATCCACCAGTCCCGGATCAAAATTCACAATGGTTCCCTTTAGTTTTTCGTAGCGAACCGATTTAAACACATCGAGACAAAACTGGCGTAATTCTTCTGCCGACTCAAAATCTTCGGTTTTTATGGGGCGCAGACGCTCTGCCATATTTATTTCGCCACGGGCCATTAACCAGGTTGAAAACGAATTGCGTTTTCCGTGGTACAACATGGCCTCCGCCGGTATCTCCCTGAATTTTTCCTGAAACGACTGTAAATTTTCTGCTTCGGCAAGTGGTTTGCCATCATGGCCTTTAAACACAAAATTTCCAAATCCGAGGCGCCGGTATAAAAAGTTCAGAATATCCATCGATAAGCTTTCCGAATTTTTATTAATAAAATCGGCTCCCACACTTTTGGCGCGTTCAGCATTTGTAATATCGTGCGATTGCAGCAACGTAGGTATATGGTATTTAAATGTGCTTTTGGCAAACTTTAGCAATTCAATTCCGGCATCTTCATTATCAACCCCGTCTTTTTCAAATTTTACATCTGAAATCACACACAAAATGTAGCGTTTGTAGCTGTTGATTATCCGCACTGCTTCTTCGTAGGTGTCTACCAGTAAAACTTTGGGGCGCGCCCTCATTTTCAGAATTTTATGCAATTCATCAGTTGCATCTTCCTTAACAAGAATCTGCGTTTGCGTCATCACGGTTGTGTACAGCATCGGTAAATATCTTGAATAATACTGAATGCTGTCTTCCACCAGAAGGATGACACGAACATTTCCGTTCTGGGTATCGCGGGCCACATTTTTTTTGTCTTCAATATATTTGATCATGGCCAGAAACACATTCGAATTTCCGTTCCACACAAAAATACGGTCGATAAAATCGAGTTTGCGGCCTTCGGCCTGAAAGTACCTCAAATCGGCATTGTTGTTTACCAGAAGCAAAAGCGGAACCCGCGGCCGCATGGCCCTTATTTTCCGGGATGTTTCAATGGGCGTATCCTTGTCCACGCCCGCCATTACAATAATCAAATCGAAATCGCGGTGTTTTAAGGTTATGAGTGCATCTTCCTGCGAGTTTACACTGGTAAACCGGGGTGCAGCATACAAATTCAGCTGTAAATATTCCCCAAAAATTTTATCGCTGAATTGTCCTTCACGAACAATGGAATACGAATCGTAAAGTGTGGCAATAAGCAACACCTCTTTTACCTTGGTAGGCATGAGTTCCTGAAAAATATCGCGGTCGGTTTTTTTCCGTTTGTAAATGTTGGCCAGTGAAATATTTTCGATGTCCATTTTTATCGGTTTTGAAGAATGAATTCAGGTAAAATTAAAAACAATTTCACGATTTACAGCGATGCCGGTGCACGGGATTAAGAAATTCCTGTTCAAAAAAAATCCCGAAGATTTCTCCCCGGGATATTTTAGGAAAATATTAATCGAGTTTATGAATTACCAGCCCTGAACGAAGTTTGGGTTCAAACCAGGTGGTTTTTGGCGGCATAATATTCCCGCTGTCGGCAATGTTCATCAACTGCTGCATAGAAACCGGGTACAATGCAAAAGCGGCTCTCATTTCGCCAGAATCGACCCTGCGTTTTAGTTCGCCCAACCCCCGGATTCCTCCCACAAAATCAATCCGTTTTGAAGTTCGTAAATCCTGAATATCCAGCACCGGCTCCAGAATTTGTGTGGAAAGAATGGTTACATCGAGCACGCCAATGGGGTCGGTATCGTTGTAGGTTCCTGGTTTGGCCGTAAGTTTGTACCAGTTGCCTGCCAGATACAAACTGAACTCGTGCAGTTTGGAAGGTTTGTAAATTCCGGTTCCCATGTTTTCCACCTCAAAACCCTCCGAACATCGTGCGAGGAAATCAATATCCGACAAACCGTTTAGGTCGGTTACCACCCGGTTGTAATCAATAATTTGTAACTGGTTATCCGGAAAATGAACCGCCATAAAATAGTTGTATTCCTCGTGGCCGGTATGGTTGGGGTTTTGTGCGGTTTTTTCCAGCCCGATTCGGGCTGCTGCCGCCGTGCGGTGATGCCCGTCGGCCACATAGGTAAAAGGCACTTTTTCAGCAAAAAGCGTTTCAATTTTCTTGTTTGTTTCTTCAGAATCAATTGTCCAGAAATGATGGCCAAAACCATCTTCGGCAGTAAAATCGTATTCCGGCTGATTATTGTTTACCACGCCGGCCACAATTTCATCAATTTCAGGAACGGCTTTGTAGGCAAAAAATACCGGCTCGATATTGGCATTTACATACCGGGTTAAAACCATGCGGTCCTCCTCTTTTTCGGGGCGGGTTAGCTCGTGTTTTTTGATGATTCCGTTTTCATAATCGCCACAGGCGGCAGCTCCCACAATACCGTACTGTGTTTTTCCGTTCATGGTTTGCGCATAAATGTAGTACTTTGCCTGCGCATCCTGCTGCAGCCAGCCTTTTTCCTGAAAGATTTTAAAATTTTCAACTGCTTTGTTGTACACGGTTTCAGAATGAATATCCTTCACACCGGGGCATTCGATTTCGGCCTTTGTAATTCGCAACAGCGATTTTTTCCTGCCTTCAGCCATTTGAGCTGCTTCTTCCGAATTCATAACATCGTATGGAAGACAAGCCAGTTCTTCCACAATTTCTTTGGGAGGCCGCAGCCCTTTAAATGGTTTTATTTTTGCCATTTGAAATAGATTTTGAGTATT
>JAFGDX010000181.1 GCA_016931875.1 Prolixibacteraceae bacterium | reverse complement strand
TTCCTTCTTTTTGATCAACTCCGTTTATTTTAGGAAGGTTGTGGTATTGCGACTGCATGGTCCAGATTTCGTAGCGCCGGTTGCTAAACGTTTTTGCGGTGTAGGTTTCGCGCCCGATATCCACCAGGCAGGGTTTTCCATCGAAATACAACACACACGAACCCAAATCGTTATGATTGTGGCTTTCGGCATTGTGACCGCCCTTTGCCGCAAAAAAGAAACCACTGGCTGATCCGTCCTCATCGCGGGCTCCGGCCACCTGTGTTTCGGGCAACCAAAAATCGCTGATCAATGCATTTTCAGCCTCTGCATTTTTTATTTCATCCAAATACATCAACTGCATAATCTGCTCATCAATTTTTCCGCCCGGCGGCACTTTTCCCCAATCCTGTTTTTCAGCCAGAAAAGCGCCAAACTTTTGCATCACCGGGTCGTTGATGTCTTTTCCGTAGCTGTAAATTATTTGCGGGCGACTGCCGGTAGTTGCATCAGCATCGGCAAAATTGATAAAATACGGATAATTGATGTAAGCTTTGTAAATATAGTTGCCCATATTTTTTATCAGCGGATGTTCAAACACATCAAATTTTCCGCTTGTGGCCCTTTTAAGTAAATCGAGGTTTTGGTATAGCGAAGCTCCTGCCCTTCCCCAGTAGGAGGGGCCTTCATCGCAACCTCCGTCATCGGGATATACATTGACAAACTGATCGAGCGATTTTACCAGTTTGCCAACGCCTTTCACTTTCTGTTCCGGATCATCTTCCAGAATTAATATGGCTGTAAGCAGGTTGTGATTGGTCCACGGATTCCAGTTATTTACCGAGCGGCTTCCATCCAGCCCCTGCCACCAGAAATCATTGCGCTCGTAATACGGAATCACCGCTTTTTTCATGATCTCGTTTTTTAATCGCTGTGCAATCAAGGGATGGATTTTATCAAATTCCTCTTTAAACAAAAACCAGGTCCACGAAAGAATATTGGCAATTTCGCCCACACCAAGGTCAATCACAGGTTCGTTTACATCGGGCAGTCCGTGTGGCGCTTTTTGTGCGGTTAAATGGGCCGACCATCCCCACCAGGTTTGCTCGCTGTAATACCATACCCCGTTTACAATCTGGTCGGTAAAACGTCCTTTTCCTTCAGTGAGCTCACCCATTACCAGGGCTAACAAGGCAGCCCGCGGCGCTGCATACACTTCCTGACGGCGATCGCCCGACCGGATAATTTCAAGATAGTCGGTAGCTTTTACCACAGGCCAGTCGTAATCCAAATACTCTTCCGCCTCTTTAACATATTCATTTCGAATAACATCCGGCAAAGAATTCCAAAACGACCGCGATTGATAATTCGGAAAATCCAATTCCGTAAAATCTTTCATCAAAACTTTTTCCAGATTTATTTCCTCTGCTTCTTTCTGCAGAATATTGCGTTCCTCCTGTGACGTTGCCGTCAGCGAAAAACAAACGACCAAAACAATTACAACTAAATTTTTCATGGGATTATTATAAGTTGGTTTACTCCTGTTAATCTAAAATAAAATGTTTCAAATTTCATGGGTTTTCCATTTTTTATTAAAACGAGTTCATTCTGATTTCGATATCATTTTTCCCCGGATTCAACCGGATGTTACCAAAAGAGAGATTAACCGTTTCGCCGTTAAGTGTAACTACATTATGTGGTGAGAAGCTGACACTAAAACTACCTGACATGTTAGCCGGCAACTCAACGGAATAACGTGTTAAGCGGTCGTTTACTTTTTCATAGCTCCCTGTAATTTCGCCCAGTAAAGTTGGCACTTTAATGGTGCTGTGTGTCAGGCTGGCCATTTGCGGATGAATTTTTACCGTTCTAAAGCCGGGTTCCATGGGCTGAATTCCCCAAAGCCAGCGCGGGATGATGTTTGCGGGCGCTGCTCCCCAGGCGTGATTCCAGTCGGAATTGGGTTTATACCGCATATCCCAGGCTTCCATGGTAATGGTTGAACCCACTTTTATCATGTTGTACCAACTGCGGTCGTGGGTAGCGGTCATCAACCCGAGTGCATATTCTTCGGCACCGGCATTGTAAAGCGCTTCCATTAAAAACTGGGCGCCGTAAACACTGCATCCCATTCCGCGGGAATAAAGGTAAGCGGCTACACTTTTTTTGCGCGATTCAGGAACAATATCAAAAGCCAGCGGAAGCATATTCGCATGAACTGAACCATGGTTTGTTCCAATTCCATCAGTAAAATACCCGCCTTCGCTGTTAAACATTTTTTCATTCATTGCTTTTTTCACCCTCGCCGCCCGGTATTCAAAATCGAGCGCTTCTTCTGTTTTGTTTAAAATACGAGCAAACCCGGCCATGATTTTCATATTCTTATAATAGAAACTGTTAATGACCGTATTCACCGGTTGAAAAACAAAACCGTCACGTTCTCCCTGCGGCCAGTCTTCAGGTAATTTCCAACCGGTATCTTTCTGCGCCGGTGGCCAGTCAACAATATCGCGTACCCGCTGGGTTGTATCGGCAAATCCGAGTTTCGCCATAAATTCGCCGGTAAGTTTTGGCGAATGTGTGCTAATCAGTCCGTCTTCGTATTCCAGCTCCATTAATGTTTTGTGTTTCAGCGGCTCGTAATATTTTTTAATGAGTTCTGTGTTTCCCGTGTACATATAATCCTGGTAAAACATCAGCGCCACGTGCAGCTGCCATTCGGTAGGCCAGGTAGGATAATCCATAAAATACTCAATGGTTTTCCGGGCAATGGCATATTCATTATCTACTGAATAATGGCTTAGCTGGTTTAAATACGCATCAGCTTCGTACGGAATTCGTTCGCGGTCGCCATCCACATAAACTCCGGCAAAAGTGGTTGCTTTTATGGAATATTTGCAAAGGTCCCAAACCTGGTTCAGAATTTCGTTTGAACTGGAAAACGAACTGGTGGAGTTATCAAAATAGTTAAAATAGGCCACCTGGGTTACATCCCCGGCCTGAATTTCGCCATCGGTTTCTATTTCCACATAACGAAACGGCATAATTACCGGAAACGAGTCGGGCAGCGCCACCGCCATGTTACCGGTGTTGCGCTTGTCGGCCGGCAATTCAACACGATAATGATTTTTACCTGGTGAAACCTGAAGCTGCACCTCCTGAAAACGAATGGTTCCGCCGGGATTTGGATCGATTTTCCCGTCCACCAGTTTTTCACCCAGGCGGATTGTGAGCACTTCCTCGTTTTGGGCTGAATAATCAAGTTCAAGAGTAGCAAACGCATCCTTCCCAAAATCAGCAAAATAACTGCCGTCAGTTC
>JAFGDX010000180.1 GCA_016931875.1 Prolixibacteraceae bacterium | reverse complement strand
GAAGTCAGTTCAAATATCTGGCCTTTGTATTGTTCATTTTGATCTTCTGAAAAAAACAGTTGAAGGGGAATCGAAGGAAGTGAATTTCTGTGATTTAAAACGGGATACACAAAAAGACGGGCCGTGTGATTCTCGTCATCTGAAAACTGCTCGTATTCCACCCGGATGGTGTATTCAATTCGGTAAGTATGATTGTTTATCCTTAATTTATCATCGAACAATTTCCATCTCTCATCTTTCTTTTTTACCTGAACGGTTTCTTCGCCCGACAACGTGAGCTGTTCCTGCAAAAACCGTCCCCTGATGGAATCGGGCACTGTCTTTTGATTGAAAGCCTGAACAAACGCATCATGCTCTTCCTTGTCGCCGTTCACCACCCTGCCGTTTTCAACGCGGTAGGCCGAAAGCTCAAAACGATGTTTTCCCCTGCCGGGCTCGATGAGTTTTTTAACAATTTTTTCCTTTCGCGATTCACTGTGTTTTGTTTTTCTGGAAATAAAGCCCTGTTTAACCAAATGCTGATAAAAATCCAAATCTGTTTTTAACCGCAATTCCGGGCTGATTCCCAGCTTATCGATAAAAAACTGGTATTCGTGCGGCGCATAAACATTGGCCCTGCCGCCAAAAAAAGAATACAAAGCGAACAGACCGTCTCTGGAACTTCCAAAATTACAGGCCCTTATCGTTACCCTCGAAGTGTTTGTCAGTTTTTTTATAACTTCCTTTCTTTTTGCTTTAAAATCCGCCAGACCGGGATCGCCGGCTTTAAACGCTTCCTGCAAATTTACAAGGGTTCCCGGACGAATGATTTGATACCTCGCCTTGTTCTCTTCATTGTCGAAAGCATGTTTTGTAACAGGGAAAAGCAGTTCGCGCATATTGCCGTGACTTACAATCACAATCTCGCGTATTTGTTCGATGTTCTTTGACTGGATTTCGGAATGGAGCATGTCAATCAGCTCTTCCAGGCTCCGGGCGTTTTTTGTAATATGGTTTTTATAATACTTTTTGAAAAATGCGCTCGCGCCCAACCCGTAACCCGAGGAGGTGGAAACAAAGTAGAAAACATAGTCCTTCACTCCCGGGTTTTGCGGTAACGGATATTCTTCAATGTTTTCAAATATCGTTCTGCCTCTTTCCCGATTTGCTGTAATTGTCACCATACTGTTTCGTTTTACGGTCTGTTACCGCGGCAGCAATTCCTCCAGCTTGATTGCTGCCCGCACCTGTTTCTGCATCATCGCTTTCCCTATAAAAGCCGGGCTTTCCCATTCTTCCGTAAAAATGGAGGGCTGATTTCCGTCCAGGTATCCCTCTGCCGGAAGTTCAGGGAAATGCTGCCAGCTAAAATCGTTTATTTCCGGTCCGGGTTCTTTTCCCTCCGGCGTTTCATCGAGGCCGAACCGCAATTCGGTCATGCGTTCTTCAAAAATGGCGAAGTATCCGGCCGCATCTTCTTTTTTGATTGGAAACCCAATAAAAACAATATCAGGAGGGAGAGCGCCTTCAAAAACGGGATGTGTACGAACCGCATTCAGGCTAAAATCCGGTTTGCCGTCTGCTTTTTTCTTTACCAGGTAAATCAACGTATTGCTGAATTTCTGCAGCAATTCGCCCCTGACGAGCAACACCAGCCGGTTTTGATCTTCTTCCTGATTGTTCAATTTACCCGGTACGGGATTGTCGCCCAGCCGGTTGTCTCTTTTCCAGCGGGCGAGCCGGTCGATGTCCTTGTCTTCATCGCGGGTAAGCAGCCATTTTTCAACGGCGTTTTCATACGCATCGGCCACCTCTTTTTCGGTTTCATTCAGGTCGCCGGTCGTGTAGGTATTTTCTATTTTTTCAAGCGTATTAAAATCGGCGCCGTATTTTTTCTGAATTTCTTCCAGTAATTTTGCGGCAATATCGGTGTTCCGGAAAGCCGCTTTCTCATTCTCATCCAGCGAATAAATGCTGGTATCCCAGAAACTGCGGAAATAGCTGCCGCGCATATCGGTCGGAAATTCGCGCCACCGCAGTTCGGAGGCCATTTCGTGGTTCAACCCCACCATAAACGCCTCGATAAACCGGCGGTTGGTTTGCAGTAGCCCCACCGTGTTTTGCGGCACATTTTCGAGGCCTGGCAAAATGTACTCCTGCGACATGGCCCGCAAAAAGTGATACATCGGCCGGTGAAATTCGGGGTACCAGATTACCGGATGCAATTCATCTTCGGTTTCCTTACTTTGCTGGATTTTCGTTTCTTCATTTAGCTGGGTTTCGGTTTTTTCAACCGTTCTGAAACTGCTCACCCGGCTTTTGATCCGCGATTCGATGGTCGTTTTCGGATTTAATGCCG
Organism: Prolixibacteraceae bacterium; assembly: GCA_016931875.1. Lineage (GTDB taxonomy): Bacteria > Bacteroidota > Bacteroidia > Bacteroidales > Prolixibacteraceae > Draconibacterium. Next base: position 865 of record JAFGDX010000180.1, on the reverse strand, counting down.
AAATGGTTTTCGCAACCATTTCCTCTGGCCAGGTCATTACTTTTTTAGCCATTACTGTGGGGGTGGCCGCCATCATTTGCAGTTTGAGGGCCGAACTTTTTACCCCGTTCACCTGGTAACTCAAACTTACCAGTTGCGAAGTTTCAACCGGTTTGAAATCGGTTTTCACCGTTGTACTGCTTGTTTTGTAGAGGTATTTTTGGGTTTTTGTACGGGTGAGGTTTTGGGTGATGTTGCTTCCGCTTAAAAATGCAGTAACGGTTTTTTCAGGCTGAACCGATATTTTATTTTGCACCGGCATAGCCATTTTGAACATATTATTGGGCTTCATTTTATTCAACCGCTTGAATAATTGCAAAGATACCTCGCGGCCAAACCGCCCCAGGTTGAGTTCCTGGTTTACCTTTTTAACGTTGCTTAACTGTTCCCACGCCGCTTTCATCAGGCTTTCCTGGTTTTCCTTTACAAACTGCACACCCAGCCCGGCCGCCGCCCGGTGCCGGAAATCCAGGTTCAGTTCTTCCAGCCAGTGATTCCTGTTTCGAAGCTTGACTTTCTCCGTTTCACCCTGCCGGGAAGCGTACCATTCGCCGTAAACCGGCGGTGTCACCCGCAATTTGGTTTCAATTTCACCGTTTCCTTTATCAATCTTTTCTTCCCTTTTATTTAACAGTTCTGCCAAAGCTTTTTGTTTCTCCCTGCTTCGTGCGGCGTCCGGACTGTTTTCAGTGCTATCCATTCCCCACAGTTGGTAGTTGGTATCCAAGGATTTCAGCGCAGCTTCCATCTGCAACTCCAGTCCGTTTTCCTCTTGCATCCCGTAACCCGGGTTGCTGCAGTCGATGGGGCGGAATCCCATATTTTC
>JAFGDX010000179.1 GCA_016931875.1 Prolixibacteraceae bacterium | reverse complement strand
TTAACTGCTTTTTGGGTGGAATGATGTTTCTGATAAGCATTTATCTTTCTTTGGCAGTTTGGTCAGAGTTTATTGAATTTGAAGTGGTTAGCAACAGTGCCCGTCAATTGCTTCTGGTTGGATGGAGCTTGTGTTTAACAGGAATTGTACTGTCGGTTTTTATGATTATTGGTTTTATATGTAGTTTTGATATATAAAAAAATACCCCTGCAAATTGCAGAGGTATCCGATGTTTATATTAGCCTAAATTCTTTATTCGTTCCATGGCCTCCAAAACATTTTCACGGTCGGCAAAAGCTGAAAAACGAAAATAACCTTCACCGGAAGGGCCAAACCCTGAACCGGGAGTTCCCACCACATTGGCTTCATTCAACACTTTGTCGAAGAAATCCCACGATTTCATATTGCCTTTGGTTTTTACCCAAATGTAAGGTGCGTTTTCGCCGCCAAAAACTTCGTAACCGGCAGCCAGTAAACTTTCCTTCATAATCCGGGCATTTTCCATGTAATACGAAATCACTTCCGCCACTTCCTTTTTTCCTTCTTCGGTGTAAACAGCAGCAGCAGCTTTTTGTACCGGATAGGAAACGCCATTGAATTTTGTTGATTGACGACGGTTCCACAATGGTTTTACAGCGTGTGCTTTTCCTGTTGAATCATAAGCAACCAGTTCTTTCGGAACCACAGTGTACGCACAACGGGTTCCGGTAAATCCGGCAGTTTTTGAAAAACTGCGGAATTCGATTGCAACCTGTTTGGCCCCTTCAATTTCGTAAATCGAGCGTGGAATTTTATCGTCCTGAATAAATGATTCATAAGCCGCATCGTACAAAAGGATGCTTTTATTTTCGATGGCAAAGTCCACCCATTTTTTTAGCTCTTCTTTTGATGCTACTGTTCCGGTGGGGTTGTTTGGGTAGCACAGAAAAATCAAATCGGGGATTTCAGTGGGGAGCTCGGGGATAAAACCATTTTCTTTTGTACAGGGCATGTAAATGATTCCGTCGTAATATCCGTTCGGCTGGCAAGCGCCTGTTTTTCCGGCCATCACGGTTGTGTCAGCATACACCGGGTAAACCGGGTCGCAAATGGCAATTTTATTGGCATTGCCAAAAATTTCCTGAATGTTTCCGGTGTCGCATTTCGAGCCGTCGGAAATAAAAATATCATCAGCCGAAATATCCATTCCCCTGGCCTGGTATGAATTTTTTGCAATAGCTTCGCGCAAAAAGGCGTAGCCCTGTTCGGGGCCGTAACCTTTAAACGTTTCGGCTTTTGCCATTTCTTCCACCCCTTCATGAAATGCTTTCACCACCGAAGGAACCAGCGGTTGGGTAACATCGCCAATGCCCATTTTAATTACTTTTTTGTCCGGGTTCGCTTCAATAAATTCATTTACTCTTCTCCCAATTTCCGGGAATAAATAACCTGCCTGCAGTTTGAGGTAATTTTCGTTAATAATTGCCATATTTTACTTTAATTTTTCTTCAATAAATTTTTTTAAGTCGGGAATACTATTTTGAATGATTTGCCATATTTCTTCACCATCTACTCCAAAATAATCATGAGCAACAATATTTCAGAGACTCTTTATTTTCCACCAATTAATTTCAGGATTTCTTTGCTTAAATTCGTCAGATATTTTGCCGGCCATTTCTCCGATAACTATAAAATTCATCAAAACCGCATCAAAAGTTTTTGAATCTTCGAAAAGCTCATCAGCATTTTAAAAAGGTAAAGCATATTTTTCAATTCTTTCAATTGCCTCCAGAATATTTTCCAGAGAATCTGATTCTTTAATCAACATAAATTGCTTCTTTGATTATCCTGTTCTTATACCTCGGTTTTATATATTTTTCTCTACAAATATCGACTTCAATATTCAATTTCTCTTTGAAAAACTCTTTTATTGCCAGTTTAACTTCGAAAAGATTATTGGTATTCTCTTTAAAATCAATTATCAAGTCAACATCCGATTCCTCGGTTTGCTCATTTCGGGCAAAAGAACCAAATATGCCAATTTTTGAAACATGGTATTTTTTTTCAAGAATGGCTTTATTCTCGGAAATAAAATTTACTATTTGACTCTGACTGTACATAACGTTACAAATTTAAGAATAATTCCTTCAGCAAAAGAATTGCACTAAATACACCGTAAAATTTCATCATGGTTTAATACATTTGTAGCCTAAAACAGTACGTCATGCAAAATTTCTTTGTAAAGTCCCATGGGTTGGGCAACGATTATATAGTTTTAAATCAATACGAAATAGGTTTTGAATTAACTGAAAAAGCCATCCGGAAAATTTGCGATGTTCATTATGGCATCGGGTCCGACGGTATTTTACTAAAAGTGCCAAGCTATAAAGCAAATTTTGGATTGCGAATTTTAAACCCCGATGGTTCGGAAGCTGAAAAAAGTGGAAACGGACTGCGTATATTTGCCAAATATTTGTACGACTATAAATTCTCGCGCGAAAGGATTTTTACCATTGAAACGCCGGGAGGAATGGTTCGGGCCGAAATTACGGAAGAGGAAAACGGGAAAGCCAAAACTGTTAAAGTGGACATGGGGAAAGCATATTTCAAATCGGCAGAAATTCCTGTGAATTGTGAAAAAGAGGAGTGTATGGATGAAATGCTGCACCTGGAATACAAAGATTATCAAATCAATTGTGTTTCGGTTGGAAATCCGCACTGTGTGGTTTTAAAAGATACGCTTGATGAAAAGGAAATAAAAACTTTCGGACGCGAAATAGAGCATCACCCGATGTTCCCCAACCGTATTAATGTGCAGTTTGCCAAAGTAGTTTCGCCAACCGAGGTTGAAATTTTAATTTGGGAACGTGGCGCCGGCTGGACTTTGGCCTCCGGAAGCTCGTCGTGTGCAGTAGCTTCGGTGGTGGCAAAAAAAGGGTTAACAGAACGAAAGCTGAATGTTAAAATGCCGGGAGGCGTCCTCAAAATTGAAATTGATGAAGTGTGGAACCTGAAAATGACCGGCGAAGTAAAAGAAATTGCCAACGGGTTTTTAAGTAACGAACTTATTTCCGGTTTATAAATTCAGCTTACGTTAAATTTATTCTTCCCCAATCATGCTTTATTTAGAATTATTCTAACAATTATGGGATAAATTGTACATTTGTTGTTCTAAAAAAATCGCAGGAATATTATGGCAGAAAAAAAACTACCGTTTACAAAAGAACAAATCGAAAAAATTATTGAGACCTATCCAACGCCGTTTCATATTTACGATGAAAAAGCCATTCGTGAAAATGCACGTTATTTTCTGAAAGCATTTTCGTGGAATGAAGGGTTCAAGGAATATTTTGCCATAAAAGCAACGCCAAATCCGTACCTGATGAAAATTTTACGTGAAGAAGGATTTGGCATCGACTGCAGTTCGGTTGCCGAGCTGGAACTGGCCAAACGTGTTGGAATGCGCGGCGATGAAATTATTCTTACATCAAATGACACACCAGCCTACGAATTTCAGCTGGCCAAAGATTTGGGCGCCATAATTAATCTCGACGATATTTCGCATATTGATTTTCTGGAAAAACACGTGGGGCTGCCCGAAACCATCAGCATGCGGTACAACCCCGGCGATTTAAAACAGGGCAACCTGATAATTGGTCACCCCGAGGAAGCCAAATACGGGTTTACCCATGAACAGATAATTGAAGGTTACAGAATTTTGAAATCAAAAGGAGTAAAACACTTTGGCATTCATACCATGGTTGCCTCCAATGAACTTGATCCGGATTATTTTATCGAAACAGCTGAAATTCTTTTCAAGCTGATTATTGAAGTTGAACAAAAAACCGGAGTGAGAATTGAGTTTGCCAATTTGGGCGGAGGAATCGGAATTCCATATAAACCCGGCCAAAAAGCTGTTGACCTGGAATATGTGAGCGCGGGTGTTCAAAAATTATACAACGAAATGATTGCCGGAAACGGGCTGGCTCCTTTAAAATTGTTATTTGAATCGGGGCGTGCCATTACCGGCCCTTACGGATATTTAGTAACCAAAGTGCGCCACATTAAAAAAACATACAAACAATTTGCGGGCATGGATGCCTGCATGGTTAACCTGATGCGTCCGGCCATGTATGGCGCTTACCACCACATAACCGTTTTGGGAAAAGAAAATGAGCCGCACACACAAAAGTATGATGTAACCGGCTCGTTGTGTGAAAACAACGATAAATTTGCCATCGACCGGGAGTTGCCGGAAGTAGAGCGCGATGATATAATGGTGATTCACGATGCCGGAGCACACGGGCATGCCATGGGATTTAATTACAATGGGAAACTAAAATCGGCTGAACTTTTATTGCGCGAAAACGGCGAGGTAGTACAAATCAGGAGGGCCGAAACCGTGGAAGATTATTTTGGCACACTCGATTTTGGCGCACTAAAAGACTTTTCAGTATAGAACATAATTTAAAAAATATTTAACCCTGGCCGGGAACTAATTCCCGGTCTTTTCGTATTATGCAAAAAATCATAGCGTTATGAAAATCGGATTCGATGCCAAACGGGCTTTTTTAAACTCCTCCGGCCTGGGCAATTACAGCCGGAACACCTTAAATGCCCTGCAGCAGTATTTTCCCGACAACGATTATGTGTTGTTTACACCCGAAATCAACAAAGACCTTTTTCATCATTATGAAAAGTTTGATGTGATTTCACCCGACAGCCCCGCTTCCAAAATATTCAAATCGCTTTGGCGCAGTTTTTCGGTAAGCGGGCAACTGGAAAAGCATGAACTCGATATTTTTCACGGATTAAGCAACGAACTCCCGGCGGGAATTCATAAAAACAATGTTCCGTCGGTGGTAACCATCCACGATCTTATTTTTATGCGCTACCCCTCATTTTATAAACCCATCGACCGCAATATTTATTACCGCAAAGTTAAATATGCCTGCGCGGTGGCAACAAAAATTCATGCCATAAGCAATCAAACCAAGGAAGATATTGTTACCTTTTTTAATTCCGACCCGGAAAAAATAGAGGTCATTCACCAATCAGTCTCACCTAAATTTTATGAAATTCAGAATGCAAAAAAACTGCTGGGGAAATATGAACTCCCGGGAAAATTCATCCTTTCGGTAGGAACCATTGAAGCCCGAAAAAACCAGTTGTCGTTGTTAAAGGCAGTTCATTCTGAAAAAATAAAAACCAGCATTGTGTTTGTAGGAAAACCTACAATTTACAGCTCCGAACTTTTAAAATTTATTTCGGACAACCGGATGGAGGAGCAAGTGAAATTTTTAAGCAACATTCCGAAAAAAGATTTAGCCGGATTGTACCAGTTAGCCACGGCATCTGTTTATATATCCATTTTCGAAGGTTTTGGATTGCCGGTTATAGAATCAATGGCCAGCGGGTGCCCGGTAATCACATCCAATGCTTCGTGTTTGCCTGAAACAGCCGGTGGCGCCGCTATTTTGTGCAACCCATCAAATATTGAAGAAATAGGCAATGCCCTTAAAACCCTTATTGAAAACGATGCAGAACGTGAAAAATACATTGCCAAAGGATACGAAAGGGCAAAACAGTTTCATCCGGCCTATTTTTCTGAAAAAATGATTTCTTTGTACTCGCGTATTCTATCTTAAAAAATGATGCACAACG
>JAFGDX010000018.1 GCA_016931875.1 Prolixibacteraceae bacterium | reverse complement strand
TACCGGTACATTGTTTTCGGATGCAACCGCGTTGTTGGGAAACGACATTTCAACCTTCCCTGACTATCCATCCGAAATCAGGGCTCCCCAGGGAACGGTTGGAGGAGTTTCAGGTTTTCAGGTACAATTTGGTCAAAAACAAATCAATACGCCAGGCGATTACGCACATGTTCTGATTGCAATGAATCCGGCAGCTATAAAAGCAAATGCCAAATTTATGAAACCCGGCGGGACGATAATTTATGACTCCGATGCTTTCAACGAAAAGAACTTGAGCAAGGCGAACTTCAAAACCGATGATCCTTTTGCTGAATGTAACCTTGATGATTATTTTAAAATTCCGGTTCCCATTTCAAGCCTGACCAAAGAAGGGTTAAAAGATTTTGGGTTGGATAATAAAAGTGTGTTGCGAAGCAAAAATATGTTTGCACTTGGCTTGGTTTGCTGGATGTTTAACCGGCCACTTGATTATATCGAAGAATTTATCAGAAATAAATTTGCCAAAAAACCGGTTGTAGTTGAATCGAATGTTAAAGTACTGCATGACGGCTATAATTACGGAATGAACATGCAGCACATGACCCCAACCTACATGGTAAATCCGGCAAATATCGAAAAAGGAACCTACCGGAATATCAACGGAAACCACGCCACAGCATGGGGACTGCTGGCAGCCGCCGAGAAATCGGGTCGTGAGCTGTTTTTAGGTTCGTACCCCATTACCCCGGCAACCGATATCTTGTCAGCCCTTTCAGAACGAAAAGATTTGGGAGTGAAAACATTTCAGGCTGAAGATGAGATTGCCGGAATAACTTCGGCTATCGGGGCGGCTTTTGCAGGAGATTTGGCGGTAACTACCACTTCCGGGCCGGGGCTGGCGCTAAAATCGGAAGCCATTGGTTTGGCTGTTATGGCAGAGCTTCCGCTGGTTATTGTTAATGTTCAGCGAGGAGGCCCATCAACCGGGCTTCCTACAAAAACCGAACAATCGGATTTAATGCAGGCGCTTTATGGTCGGAACGGAGAAAGTCCGGTTGTTGTGCTGGCTGCCAGCACACCGTCCGACTGTTTCTGGTATGCTTTTAAAGCGGCCAAAATAGCTTTGGAAAGAATGGTTCCGGTGATACTGCTTACCGACGGATTTTTAGGAAACGGAAGCGAACCATGGAAAATTCCTCAAATGTCGGAATTGCCGGAAATTACTCCGCGAATTGCCAAGGAAAAAGAAAATTTTCAGGCATATAAAAGAGACTCCAAAACCCTGGCACGCGAGTGGGCTTATCCCGGAATGCCCGGATTTGAGCACAGAATTGGCGGATTGGAAAAAAATGAAACCGGTACGGTAAGTCACGATCCGGAAAACCACCAGATAAATACTGAAATACGTGAGGCGAAAGTTCAGCGTGTGGTGGATATGGTTCCTGAACTTGAGTTGTGTGGCGACGATGAAGGAGATGTTTTGATTGTTGGCTGGGGTGGAACTTACGGACATATGATTAGCACCGTTCGCGAATTGAGAAAAGAAGGCAAAAATGTGAGCCTGGCCCATTTCAACTACATAAAACCACTTCCTGAAAATACGGCAGAAGTTTTTAAAAAATTCAAAAAAATTCTGGTGTGCGAATTAAATCTCGGACAGTTTGCCAGTTACCTGCGCGACAAAATTCCGGGAGTAGACTATCGCCAGTACAATAAAGTGAAAGGATTGCCATTTACTGTGAATGAATTAAAACAGAGCGTTTATAAATTACTGGAGGAATAAAAAATGACTGATTTAAAATACACCGTTAAAGATTTTAAAAGCGAAAATGAAGTTCGCTGGTGCCCCGGGTGTGGTGATTATGCAATTATGAACGCCGTGCAGCGAACCATGGCAGGAATGGGAATTCCGCATGAAAAGTTTGCCGTAATATCCGGGATTGGATGTTCCTCCAGGTTTCCGTATTATATGAGTACATACGGGTTTCATACCATTCATGGGCGGGCTGCTGCAGTGGCTTCGGGTGTTAAAGCTGCCAACCCCGACCTAAGTGTTTGGGTAATAACCGGCGACGGGGATGCCATGGCTATTGGTGGAAATCATTTTATTCATTTGATACGTAGGAATATAGATGTGAATCTGATTCTTTTTAACAACCGCATTTATGGTTTAACAAAAGGCCAGTATTCACCAACTTCCGACCGGGGGGTCAAAACCAAAACATCTCCATTCGGAACCATCGAAGATCCGTTTGTGCCGGGACAGCTTGTAGTTGGAGCAAGAGGAACCTTTTTTGCCCGTTCTATTGACAGCAATATAAAACTAAGTCAGGAAGTTTTTGAAGCTGCTGCCAAACACAAGGGAACCTCGGTAGTAGAGGTCCTTCAGAATTGTGTAATTTTTAACAATGGCATTCACGATGCAATTACAGATCCCAACCATCGGGCAGACAGACAGTTGATTCTGGAACACGGAAAACCCATGCTTTTTGGAGAGGAGAATGAAAAGGGGATTGTTTTTGACAAAGGGAAATTGAAAGTGGCCAAAATAGGCGAAAACGGAGTTACACCTGAAGATGTGCTTGTGCATGATTCCACCGAGCCGGATCCAACCATTCACATGGCTTTAATAAATATGCAACTGCCCGATTTTCCGGTCGTTTTTGGTGTCGTTAGAAGCGTTTTGGCACCGGTGTACGATGTGGAAATGCAGGCACAAATCAAAACGGTTCAGCAAACAAGAAAAATTACCTGTGTGGACGAGTTGCTGAATTCAGGAAATACCTGGGAGGTGAATGGCGAAAATGGTACCGTTGAAAAAAAAGAATGTCCCAGGTTTGAATTTAAATAAGGAAAACCAGCTATAAACAAAAAGCCTTGCATCAATCGTGCAAGGCTTTTTTGTTCCTCTCTACTAAAATTAACTAATTAAACTCAAACCATTCCGGATGTTTTATGAAAATACCAGCGTCCAGTCCGGGATAAAAAGTGTAAACAATTTTTAATGCATCGGCATACTTAATGTCCTTATCTTTAATATAGTCAAACAAATGTTTGTAATTCGATATGGCAAATTCAACCGAATAGCCAGCATACATTATGTTCCAGAACGACTCCAGTTCATCGCTCGAAGCACAAAAAAGTTCTTCTGCAATTTCCTGAAATTTACCTGCTGGTAAAATATCCCGGATTTTTTGTAAATAATTTAAAGTTGTTTTGTGTCCCATTTAACGAAGTATTACGTCCATCTTATCAATTTGCGGTAAAAATATTAAACTTTATAATTGATACGTTATAACAGGTTGCTGTAAAAGAGGGTAAGAATAACTGAATTTTAATCAGTTATATGCTGATTGTCTTTGCTGGAAGGGACTGGCGCAAACAATTTATACTAAATTTAAATTGCAGCACGGTTAAATTTTTATATTTTCCATGGCAATACGCGGCATATTCTCCAGGTCCTGCATTGCATTTATCAACCCAACTTTTATGTATTTTGAAAGGTTTTCAGGAGTTATTCTGCACACCCTGATTTTCCCCTGTTTCAGCAGTCGCTCGCGCTGGGTTCCTTCCAAAAGCGGAGTATCGGGAGTCCACCAT
>JAFGDX010000178.1 GCA_016931875.1 Prolixibacteraceae bacterium | reverse complement strand
TTAAAAGAAGGGTGCAGCCGGCAGCAAGGCCACTTTTGATAAAATTTCTACGCTTTGATAAATTGGTCATGACAGTTGATTTTTTGTACAGGTAATTTTAAATGTGGTTTTATTACAATCAAGATAATCAGACTGACAGAAACCCCTATTGTGCCGGAAAAAGATTGTTTATTTATGGCAGGAGGAAAAATAAGAATATACCTCGTTGTAGTTTTTTACATTCATCAAATCGGCCCGCAGTTTTGCGGCACCTTCAAAACTGTTGAGGTAGATTTTGTAAAATCGTTTCAGAATGTTGAAATTTTTATGAGGGCTCCATGTTTTTTCAAAAAGGCGCGTGTGTTCCAGCAATTTTTGAATTCGTTCATCCTTTGAAACATCATTCTTTTCGGGCATAAAAAACCAGGGATTCTGAAAAATGCCGCGTCCAATCATCACACCGTCAACACCGGTTTCGGCAATTCTTTTCAGCCCTTTTTCATAAGAAAATACATCGCCATTTCCATGTATTGGTATTTTGGGATTAAATTGATTCCGGACCTGCACCGCTTTTGCAATTTCTTCCCAGTTGGCATCGCCTTCCGACTGCATTCGTTGTGTACGGCCGTGCAGAATGATGGCAGCCGGTTCCACTTCCAGCAAATTCGAAATCCATTCCCCGGTTTGATGTTCCTTTATTCCAGTGCGGGTTTTTACGCTTACGGGCAAATGTGTGGCTTCTTTGGTTGCCAGAATAATTTCTTTGGCCAGGTTGGGTTCGCCAATCAGCGCACTGCAGGCACCAATTTTAAATACCTTTTTTACCGGGCAGCCCATGTTGATGTCAATGCCGTCGAACTGGTAATTTTCTGTAATAGTTTTAGCAATGTTGTGGTAAATTTCGGGGTTCCGCCCCCAGATTTGTGCTACCAGTTTTATGTTTTGTTTTTGCAGTAGTTCGCGTTCCGAATCATTCACAATCAGTCGCTCCGAAACTCGCTCCCTTCCCACGGGGTGATTCATTCCTTCTACCGAGGTAAATTCTGTAAATACAACATGGAGTTTACCGGGGGCGGCCATTCCCATAACAATTTCGCGGAAAACCGTGTCGGTTACGTCTTCCATGGGTGCCAGCGAAAACACAGGTTGTTTAAATTCTTTCCAGAAATTATTCATGACGGCGCAAAATTATCAAATCTCAGTTATTCCTTCTCCAATAAAACTCAAAATTCAATTTTTAAACCCAAAATTATCAAGTTTAAATTCTGGAAAATGGCTCATTGAAATTGTGTTTTGTTTTGACTTTTGTTATGTGGAACTTAACAATTCTTTTTCTGCTTTTACCAGCGCCAGACTTTTCCGGTATTTCCGGCTGTTGCCAAAAATATAGCGATTGTTATTTGAGTGGATGTGGTTGCCGGCTTTTTCTTCAGCACATTCCGGGGTACAGCATCCTTCGTATTTTTCTTTACATTCTTCGCATTGAATAAAAAGCAGGTGGCAGCGGTTGTTGGCGCAGTTGGTGTGTGTATCGCAGGGTTTGCCACACTGGTGGCAATGCGAAATTATTTGTCCGTTCACACTTTCGCCCATTCGTTCATCAAAAACAAAATTTTTACCAATAAATTTGGGTTGAAGGTTGGCTGCTTTTACTTGCCGGGCATATTCCAAAACGCCGCCATACAGCTGGTTTACATCTTCAAAACCATGATGTTTGAGATATGCGCTGGCTTTTTCACAACGGATTCCGCCGGTACAGTACAACAGAATTTTTTTGTCTTTTTTATCTTCCAGTAAATCGGTAACAATTTCCAGTTCTTCGCGAAATGTATCGGCTTGCGGACAAATGGCCCCTTCAAAATGCCCGATTTCACTTTCATAAAAATTACGCATATCCACTATCACCGTATTTTCCTGCCCGATAAAATTGTGAAAATCAATTCCACTTAAATGTTTTCCAACGTTGGTTACATCGTAGGCACCGTCGTCCAATCCGTCGGCAACCAGTTTTGGTCGCACTTTTATGGTGAGTTTATAAAACGATTTTCCGTCGTCTTCAATGGCGTATTTGATCGGGATTTCCTTCAGAATATCGTATTTTTCCAGTGTTTTCAGAAAAGCTTCAAAGTGATGTTCGGGCACACTCATTTGCGCGTTGATTCCTTCGCGTGCTACATAAATGCGGCCAAAACAATCCAGCGCAAACCATTCGCGAAAAATATTGTCTCTGAATTCCTGCGGATTTTCCAGGTAATGATATTTATAAAACGAAATGGTTTTTCGTTGGAAAGTTTCTTCCATCAGGCGCTTTTTCAGTTCTTCCCTGTTTATTTTATTGTGTAACTGCATGGTTCAAATCCAAAAAAATGAGGTGCAAAAATAATTATTTTGACCAGAAAGCGCAAAAAAGAGTTTTTATTCTTTTTCTGAAAGGGCAAATAAAAAACCCGGATGAATTCACCCGGGTTAAAATATTTTGAGATTTTATTTTAGTGACTTGCAATGGGGTCTGGATTTCCATCCGGATCGGAAGTTACATTTCCATCA
>JAFGDX010000017.1 GCA_016931875.1 Prolixibacteraceae bacterium | reverse complement strand
GAGTTGTATTCAAAATAAAAAATTACTTAAGGTTATTATGGCAATATTAGCATTCCAAAAGCCTGACAAGGTGATAATGATTGAATCTGACAATCAAGTCGGAAAATTTGAATTTCGTCCGTTGGAACCCGGATACGGTATCACAATCGGTAATGCATTGCGACGGATTCTTTTGTCATCACTGGAAGGGTATGCAATCACAACTGTAAAAATTGAAGGTGTTGACCATGAATTTTCTACGATTAAAGGGGTTATTGAAGATGTAACAGATATTATCCTTAATCTGAAGCAAATTCGGTTGAAAAACGAAGTGGAAGATTTCGACAGTGAAAAAGTGACCGTCAGTATCTCCGGGCAGGAAGAATTTACAGCCGGCGATATCAACAAGTTTATGACCGGTTTCAGGGTGCTGAACCCCGACCTGGTTATCTGCAGGATGGAACCGGATGTGAAAATTCAGATGGAAGTTACTATCAACAAAGGAAGAGGATATGTTCCCGCTTTTGAAAATAAACCGGTGGAAGCTGAATTCGGAGTAATCCCGATCGACTCGATTTTTACCCCGATCAAAAAGGTTAAATACGCTGTTGAAAACTATCGTGTGGAACAAAAAACCGACTACGAAAAACTCGTTCTGGATATTGTTACCGATGGTTCTATTCATCCAAAAGATGCATTAAAAGAAGCCGCTAAAATTCTTATCTATCACTTCATGCTGTTCTCCGACGAAAAAATCACACTCGATTCGGACGAGAAATTTGCCAACGAAGAGTTTGATGAAGAAGTGCTTCATATGCGTCAGCTTCTGAAAACCAAACTGGTCGACATGGATTTATCAGTTCGTGCATTGAACTGTCTGAAAGCGGCCGATGTTGATACATTGGGCGATTTGGTTACCTATAACCGCAACGATTTGCTGAAGTTCAGAAACTTTGGTAAAAAATCGCTGACTGAATTGGATGACCTTTTGGACAATATGGGGCTGAATTTTGGAATGGACATCACGAAGTATAAACTGGATAAGGAGTAAGAGGCAATGAGACATAACAAAAAATTTAATCATTTAGGCCGGAAAAGTGCACATCGGAAAGCGATGCTGTCGAATATGGCAAGCTCGCTTATTGAGAATAAAAGAATTACAACCACTGTTGCAAAGGCAAAAGCGCTTAGAACGTACGTTGAACCGCTGATTACAAAAGCAAAAAACGATACTACACATTCGCGCAGGGTAGTTTTTAGCTATCTGCAAAATAAAGATGCTGTTTCCATTCTTTTTAGGGAAGTAGCCGAAAAAATTGCTGATCGGCCGGGAGGGTACACCCGTATCCTGAAAACCGGAAACCGTTTGGGCGACAACGCAGAAATGTGTATCATCGAACTGGTTGACTACAACGAAACCATGCTGGCAGCGAAAGACGAATCTGCAAAAACGAAAAAACGTCGTTCACGTCGTGGCGGCGCTAAAAAAACGGAAACTGCCGCTCCGGTAGCGGAAAAGAAAAAAGCAGAAGACAAGGTTAACGTTGTGGAAGATGTAAAACCTGTTGAAGAAACCGAAACTGCACCGGAAGTAAAAGCTGAAGAAAGCACATCCGAAACAAAAACGGAAGAAAGTGATTCTTCAGAAGAAGAAAAGAAAGAGGAATAAAGTACTTTTGAAATAAAGAGAAAAAACCGGTTGAATTTCAACCGGTTTTTTTTTGCCAGTTTTTGCTGATACGTCGATATTTATTGAGGAAAATTGATTTCATAAGCCAAAATATTTAATTTTAAAATGTTTTAATCAATAACCAATAAAATAAACATGGAAAATCAAAACAATTCATCCCACACATTTTCGCGCAGAAAATTTTTGGGAACCACTACCGCAGCGGTGGCTGCAATGTCTTTCACCCCGTTGAGTTTTGGATTTGCACCTGCCAAACCCAATTCAAAATTCGGAGGTGTTCAGATTGGCGCTATTACCTATAGCTGGCGCAGCATGCCAAGTACTGCAAAAGATATTTTAAATTACTGTGTGGAGGCCGGAATCAGTTCCATCGAGTTGATGGGCAATGTAGCTGAAGAATATGCCGGTATTCCGGCAGGCGCTGCCCGTCCGCCCCGCGGAGCGCAACTTTCGGATGCCGAGCGGGCAGAATACCAGCGGAAAGCAGAGGTGGCTGCAAAAGCGCAGCGCGAATGGCGGCTTTCGGTTTCAATGGACAAATACAAGGAGTTAAAAAAGATGTATAACAAAGCAGGAGTAAATATTCATATTGTAAAATTTGCACCTGCCAACTGGAGCGACGAAGAAATTGATTATGCGTTTAAAGCGGCCAAAGTTTTGGGAGCCAAAGGCATTACCAATGAAATTGGGGAGGAAGCGTGTCAGCGGTTGGGCAAGTTTGCCGAAAAACATGATATGTGGGCCATTTACCATAATCACGCCCAGCCCGGTGAACCGGGGTTTAGTTTTGATAAATTTCTGGCCTATTCGCCAAAGAATATGTTGAATTTTGATGCCGGCCACTATTTTGGTGCTACCGGAAATCATCCCAACGAAATTATCGAACGCCTGCACGATCGCATTTTTAGCATCCATTTGAAAGACAAAACCGGTAAAAATGCCAACCCGGCAAATACAAATATGCCATGGGGAGATGGGGATACACCCATTGAAGACATGCTCAAACTGGTGCAGAAAAACAAATGGCCGATTTATTTTGATATTGAACTGGAGTATGAAGTACCGGAAAACTCGGATGCTCAAAAGGAAGTAACGAAATGTGTACAATATTGTAAAAATATTTTAGTATAGAAACTAGTCATTGGTCACAGGTTGTTGGTAAATCCCGATGACTAATGACCAATGACTAAAACCTTTTTCCCCACCATTTTTTTAACCGTTCAAGTATTTTGGCTTCCGATGGGTTGTTTTGCGGATGATAGAGGCGTTCGTTTTTTATCTCCTCGGGCAGAAAATCCTGTTCCACAAAATTTCCTTCATAAGAGTGGGCATACTTGTAATTTTTACCGTAACCAATTTCTTTCATCAGTTTTGTTGGCGCGTTGCGGATGTGGAGCGGAACAGGCAGGTTTCCTGTTTTTTTTACCAGCGCAATGGCTTCATCGATAGCAGAGTACGCCGAATTACTTTTGGGTGAAGTGGCAAGGTAAATGGTGCATTCCGAAAGAATGATCCTTGATTCAGGCGGACCGATTTTATGAACGGCATCAAACGTACTTTGAGCCAGTAACAATGCATTGGGGTTGGCCAGCCCTACATCTTCGGCAGCCAGAATCAACAGACGCCGGGCAATAAATTTTACATCTTCACCCCCTTCAAGCATCCGTGCCAGCCAGTAAACTGCTGCATCGGGGTCGCTTCCGCGAATGCTTTTTATAAATGCCGAAATAATGTCGTAGTGCATTTCGCCCTGCTTGTCGTAAATAGCCAGGTTTTTTTGCAGGCGGTTGGTTACCTTTTTATCGGTAATTTCAATTTCATCACCCTCTTCAGCCAGTACCACCAATTCCAAAACATTCAGCAGTTT
Source organism: Prolixibacteraceae bacterium (assembly GCA_016931875.1). Classification (GTDB taxonomy): domain Bacteria; phylum Bacteroidota; class Bacteroidia; order Bacteroidales; family Prolixibacteraceae; genus Draconibacterium. The sequence goes on along the minus strand of JAFGDX010000017.1, from coordinate 1,309 downwards.
GCGTGCATCGCCCCCCGAAAACCGCAACATAGCCTGGTCTTCTTTGATGGTGATTTTTTTCTTTTTAAGAACGGTGTCCTTCTGAATGGCCAAATCAACAATTTGCAAAAGCCCTTTTTTATCGAGATGTTCCAGAACGTAAACCTGGCAACGTGAAAGCAGCGGCGATATAACTTCAAACGACGGATTTTCGGTGGTTGCGCCAATTAAGGTGATGGTACCGTTTTCTACGGCTCCCAGCAGCGAATCCTGCTGCGATTTGCTGAAACGGTGAATTTCATCGATAAAAAGAATGGGGTTCGGACGGTTGAAAAATTGTTGTTTTTGTGCTTTTTCAATCACCTCGCGAATATCTTTTACTCCTGAGTTTATGGCGCTCAAGGTATAAAACGGCCTTTCCAGTGTGTTGGCAATAATTTTGGCCAGCGTGGTTTTTCCAACCCCGGGAGGCCCCCACAAAATCAGGGATGAAATATTTCCCGATTCAATCATTTTACGCAACACCGCATTTTTTCCTACCAGGTGTTCCTGCCCGATGTAGTCATCCAGTTTTTTGGGCCGTAATCGTTCTGCCAGCGGTTGATTGCTCATAATGTGGTATTTCTGAAAAAAATTTAGTCAGGCTAAAATACAGATTTTGTCTTCATAATTTTAACCAGGCAGGTTCTGATTTAGTTTTTTATTATCGTATCCATTTGCTTTTTCACCTGCAGAAGAAATTCATCGTGTGTCTCCGGATATCTTCTGTTCATATAAAAAAGCAACATCCCCGTAACTGAAAACCGAAGTTGCGATTTTAAATTCTCAATGTTTTCGGCAGGAATAAGGTTTTCCCTGATGCAGTAATTCCAATCCTCTTCACAAACATCGTCAAGCGACTTGGCAATCAGATGCAAAGCCGCCGAATTGATACCGGCTCCCGTAGGTTTTGCCAGATAAAACAGGTCGAAAATGCCCGGATATTCAACAAAATAATGAATGTAAGCAAGCACCGAGGCTTTTAATCTTTCTGTTCCTTTTGTTTTTTTTGATGACTTCCCGGCAACAAAAATTTTGCATTCTTCCTGAAAGTCGCTGACACAAACAAAAATCAGCTCGTTTATATCTTTAAAATAATTGTACAAGGTTGCGTATGAATATCCGGCCCTGTCGGCCACATTCCTGACACTTACGGCTTGTAACCCTTCCCCTTTCAGGATTTCACGGGTGGCCTCCACAAAGTAATTTTTTATTCTTTTTTCCTGAATTTCCTTGTTTTTCATAATACTAAAATTATTAACACTGCAAATATAATTAACATTGTTAATAT
>JAFGDX010000177.1 GCA_016931875.1 Prolixibacteraceae bacterium | reverse complement strand
TCAGGGAGAAATTCCGCAAGGTGTTCAAATCAAGGTAGAAGCTTCGGAGGCCGCCGGAATTGGCAAGGGCAAAAAAGGAACCCCTGTGGGTGCAGTCACTTTGTCGAATACACCTTCGGAGATAATTGTAGGAATTGGCAGTTGTTATACCGGAAAGGGAACCAACAACGGGCATTATTTATCTTACAATCTGGAAATTAATGAAAGTGAGTTTTCTCAATTATCCAGTCAGATAGAACCAATAAACATTGTTTATACACTCACCGATCAAAATTAATTTTGATCGAAACATTGCCTAAAAGCGAAAGATTGATAATTTAGCATCTGTTTAAATCAAAAATTCCTTATAAATTCTGCATACAATGATTCAACCTGGATATTTTAAAGGAACACTCCTGTTTCTGCTGGTCATGTTCATCACCACTCAATTTACCCGTGCAAATATTGTGATACTAAATGGGCTGACCCATGAAAACACTGCACAAACCGGTGAAAGTTACAGAGGTTCCATTCAAATCCAAAATACGGCCAACGCGCAAAAAAGTGTCAGAATCTATTTACGCGACTACTGGTTTGCACATACCGGCGAAAGCAAACATGATCCTCCCGGGACCATGGAACGGTCGAATGCCGCATGGATTACTTTTACACCTGAACTAATGACACTTGAAGCCGGTGAGATTGCAACGGTTGATTTTGAAGTAAAAATACCCAATCAGCAGGAGCTCAAGGGGACTTACTGGAGTGTGGTTATGGTAGAAGGAATTGTTCCGCCCGACACTTCAAATTTCAGCAGTGGGGTAACCATCCGTACCGCCATCAGGTATGCAGTTCAGGTTGTTACCAACATCGGAAATTCGGGAACCAGCGATCTGCAGTTTGCCGGGCTGGAACTATCAAAACAAGATGACACCAATGTTTTGCATGTAATTCTTGAAAATACAGGTGAACGAGTTTTACGACCCGAGGTTAGCATTGAGCTTTTTGACGAATCGGGAAACTCGGTGGGCACGATTAAAGAAGGACGCAAAAAAACCTTTCCCGGAACATCCATAAAAACCACACTGGTTTTGGAAGGAATTAAACCCGGAAACTATACGGCCATTCTGGTAGCTGATTGTGACGAGGATCATATTTTTGGCACCAATCTATCACTCGAAATAGGATAATGCTAAAAAAACTACCGGGCATATGTGCTTTCTTTTTTTTTCTTGGAATTTATGCAAACGGCCAGGTTAGCAGCCCTGTAACTGTTGGCATAATCGGGAAAAATACCGAAACTCTTCCCGGAAAAATTCTGAATATCCCGTTTCAGATTATCAATCAGTCTGACTCGGTCATTTCCATCAAAACCAATATTGTCATTCCAGATGGGTTCAAACTTATAACCCGGGTTCAGCCGGCGGAATTAAACCCCGGAGACAAAACACTGTCCATCTATTCTTTGCAGGTTCCGTTAAACTCCCCCGTAGGAAGTTATCCCGTAAAAATTGAGATTCTTGATCCGCAAACAGAAAAAATTTTTATAACCGAAACCACACTGATTGAGGTAGGCGAAATTGAAAATATTACCATGGAACTGGTTGATCTGCCTGACCATATTTTTGCCGGAGAATCATTAAATGCCACCTTTCTTGTGCAAAACCAGGGAAATACATCCAAAAAAATATTTATTGACACCTACAACATCGACCATGTTGATATTCCCAATTTTGAACTGGCACCCGGTGAATCATCAAGAATAACTGTTTCAAAAGCAACATCGGCTGAAATGATGGATGCCCGGAAAGAATTTTTCCGTGTTCAGGCAACCGTTTCCGGCGAAGCGGTGCAAAGTATCTTCAAATCGGTTATGGTATTTCCCTCGCAAAACAGAAAAATAGACCGGTACTTTCGTTATCCGGTCACCTTTTCAGCCACCTATCTTTCAACCAACCAAAAGGATACTTATGAATCTGCCTATCAGTTCGAATTAAACGGGAACGGTTATCTCGATGCAGATGGTAAACACAAACTTGAATTTCTGGCGCGTGGCCCAAACAGTTCCGAGCTTAGTTTTTTGGGGTTATACGACCAGTACTACGTTAATTACGAAAACAAAAATGCAAATCTGTTTCTGGGCGAAAAAGCGTTTACTTTTACCCCGTTGACCGAATCGTCGAGATTTGGATTGGGAACGGAAAACAAAATCATCCTTAACAACGGGTTAAGTTTTGGATTCCTTTATGTAAAACCAAGATACTATAACCAAATCAACGATGAGTTTGCCATTTACTCAGGTTATGAAAAAGACTCCTACACAGCAGCCGAAATTTACTTTGTAAGCAAAAAGGAAACCGCAACCAATGAAACTACCTACCTGGGAAGTTTAAATACAAAATTCCGCCCTTTTGAAAAAACGACCATAGAACTTGAGCTTTCGAGAGGTTTGTATAACCAAGCCTGGGACAATGCATTGCGGGCCAATGTAAACACACAGTTCTCTATTTTCAGGGTATCGGGGAATTACATTTACACAGGTAAATTTTACCCGGGATATTTTTCGAATTCCAAATTTTATTCAGGAACATTTTCGGCACATCTTACACCCAAACTAAACCTTGGTTTTTATGCGCGGCAGGACTTCACCAATGCCCAACTCGATACGTTCTTTGTAAACGCGCCCTATTCCAAGTCGTATCAAACTTCCATGACCTACAATATTGCACAACGCACCTATTTAAAATTGTACTGGCGTGAATATGAAAAAAAGGATCGGCTTGTTCTGGATAAATTCCATTACAAAACAAAATCGTTAAACACTCAATTTAGCAGAAGATTGCGGAAGCTTGACTATATGATTCTGGGTGAATACGGCCAAACGACAAATTACCGGGTCGAGTCGCTTGAAAATAAACAAACCACCTACCGCGGAACCGTGAATATGTCGTACCGGTTTAATGCCTCCAATGCCATCAGGGTTTTTGGCAGCTGGTCGAACATCAACAGTTTTGTTTCTGATGAGCAACGAAATTTAACCGCCGGATTGAGTGTAAACAGCCGAATCAAAAATTTCAGCGGAAGTTTTCATATTCAGAATGCATACGACATAGACGATTACTACCGCAACAGAAACCTGATGCAGCTCAACCTTGGATACGACTTTTTAAAAAACCACACCATTTCCATTCGTAGTTTCTACACCATATTCAGGCAACAAACCGAAAACCCCGAATTTACCCTTTCGGCATCCTATGTTTACAGGCTGGGAGTGCCGCTAAAACAAATTATTCAAACCGGCGAAGTTTCGGGGAGAATAACCGACGACAACAACGAACCGGTGGAAGGAATTGTGGTAAGTTTGCTGAACAAATCGGCAATAACCAACAAATATGGCGAATTCACACTAAAATCTGTTCCTCCGGGCAACCACTTGCTGGCAATGAATCGCACAAAACTCGAAATCAATGAAACAACCAACATTCCCAACCCCATTGAAATTGAAGTTATTCCTGACCAAACCTCTGTTATCAATTTCAAAATAACGGAAGGTGCGCGGCTGGAAGGAAACTTTTACGAAAAAAACCAAGGTTCGGAAAGTGAAAACCCCAGCCTGAAAAATATTATTGTGGAACTTAAAAGCGAATTTGAACAATACCGGATTGTTACCAACAACAACGGGGAATTTGTTTTCCCACTGGTGAGACCCGGAAACTGGGATTTCCATATTTACACCAACTCATTACCTGCCGGGTATGAAACAAAAAGCCAGGACTATCATTTTCATCTAAAACCGGGAGACAAAATAGAGTTGCCTGTTGAAATTCAGAAAAAGCAACGAAATATTATTTTTAAATCGCAGGGCATTTCATTGTCAACTTCAGGAAATTCGAAAACAACTCCCATTCAGCTGTCGACACCTGCGGTGAACAAACCCGAAACGCCTGCCCTCCAGGGAAAACAGCCAGAATCATTTTATTCCATCCAAATAGGGGCCTTCAGAAAAAAGCTAAAACCAGATGCACGTTTTCTAAAAGGAGAACAATTTGATTTCGAAGAAGAAATTGATAATTTAAACAAATATTTTATCGGTAAATTTGTTTCGCCCGGGGAGGCTCAAAAAGAGTTGAAACGATTGCAACAAAAATT